>JAEZZB010000066.1 GCA_023442495.1 Bacillota bacterium | reverse complement strand
CCCTTAGAAAGATTAATTATGATACTGTCCTTAGAAAATTTATCAGCATAATCTTCAAGCATAGATCTAATCTTTTGAGTAGGAATAGCATTTATTATATATTTATTGACTAAAACATCTTCAATATTTGTGTATGCCCTAATATTATCCGGTAATAGATTACCTTTTAAGTATTTAGCGTTTTGATGTTTTTCATTTATTGATTTTGCATTTAACTCATCTCTTAAATACATAGAAATGTCATGTTGTTTTGATAATTCTTTTGAAATAGCTGTTGCCCAGCTACCTCCTCCTAATACTGAAATTTTCATTTTTTACCTAATCTTTCAATTTTATTTTCTCTTCCTTCTATCAATCTTTTAATATTTGATCTATGACTATACGTAATTATTATAGCATTAACTATTAACATAATTAAAAAAGGTAAATTATCATCTTTAATCAATTGATAGAATACTGCCGAATATGTTAAAACTAAAGAAGTTATTGACATAATCTTTAAAATATAATTTAATGTTACAAGTTCAACTAATTGAATTACTAATATAACTGGTGATAAATATAAATTTACCATGATTGTACAAGCGACACCTTTTCCACCTTTAAACTTATAGTATATTGGGAAAATATGTCCTATTACAATTATAACCCCAGCTATATATTTAGTATATTCTGAAGCCCCAATTGCTGCTCCTAATTTATCAGCAATTAACATAGCAAGTACAGTTTTTATAAGGTCAATACTCAATGAAATCACAGCATATTTAATACCGTAAGCTCTAAATGCATTTGTAGTTCCCGCATTTCCACTACCTTTTGATCTTATATCTTCTTTAAAAAAATTCTTACTTATAATTATTGAACCTGATATTGATCCTAATAGATATACAACAATTAATATCAATATTGTCTTAATTATCATACATCAAATCTCCTATTTCTAACCTCTAAAGTAATAGGGACACCTCTGAAATTAAAGTTTTCTCGTAATTTATTTTCAATAAATCTTAAATATGAAAAATGCATTAATTCTTCATCATTCACATATATTAAAAACTTAGGTGGTCTTGAAGTAACTTGTGACATATAATAAATTTTTAGTCTTTTTCCTTTTTTAGTCTTAGGAGGATTAATTAACATAGCCTCTCTAAGCATTGTGTTAAGAAGTCCAGTAGGAACTCTAAAACTGTAATTTTCATCTACTTCATCTATTAAATCAAATAATTTATCTATTCTTTGTTTATTTTTGACTGAAATAAACACAATAGGAGCATAAAGTGTAAAAGTAATCTTATTTCTTATATCAGATTCAAAATCACGCATTGTGTTAGTTTCTTTCTGAATTAAATCCCATTTATTTACTACAATGATTGATGCTTTATTGTTGTTATGAGCATAACCAATTATTTTTGTATCTTGCTCTGTTACACCTTCATTTGCATCAATAAAAAATAATACTATATCTGATCTATCAATTGCATTTAATGTACGAATAACTGAAAATCTTTCAACTCTTGAATCTACAGATCTCTGTCTTCTAAGCCCTGCAGTATCAATGAATGTATATTTTTTACCATTTCTATCAAAATTAGAGTCAATAGAATCTCTAGTTGTACCTGGAATATTTGATACAATAGCTCTTTCTTCCCCTATCAACATATTTACAAATGACGATTTACCAACATTCGGTTTGCCTATGACTGCGATATGGAGTCTATCATCCTCTTCTTCTTTTAATGAATCATTAGGAAATCTTTTGACAATTTCATCAAGTAAATCTCCAAGTCCATATCCTTGCTCAGCTGAAATAATTTCAATATCTCCTATACCCAATGTGTAAAAATCATATACAGAAGCAGGTGTTTCACGAGATTCTACTTTATTTACAACAACTATAATATCTCTACCTGATTTTCTTAATTTATCTGCAATTAAACTGTCTAAATTAGTAAGACCTTCTCTACCATCTACTAAAAATAGAATTAAATCTGAAGACTGAATAGCAATATCAGCTTGCATTTCAATTTCTTTATTAAAATCTCCACTGTATTCTAATTCCAAACCACCTGTGTCAACTAAAACAAAGTAGTTGTTTTGCCATTCTACTTCACTATACAATCGATCTCTAGTAATACCTGGTGTATCTTCAGTTATAGATAGTCTTTTACCTACTAATTTATTGAATAATGTTGATTTACCAACATTTGGTCTACCTATAATACTTACTATTGGTCTTGCCATAATAACTCCTTAATATAGTGGGTATTTATCTGTAAGATCTTTTACCCTACTTAAAATATTTTCTTTATCTTTTCTATTTAATAAAACATCTGCTATTAATTTTGCCACTTCTCTCATATCATTTTCGGTAAATCCACGAGTTGTCATAGCTGGTGAACCAATTCTAATACCTGAAGTAATAAATGGACTTTGTTTTTCATTTGGAATAGTATTTTTATTTACTGTAATCTTAACTTCATCAAGCATATGTTCAGCATCTTTACCAGTTAAACCAATACTTGATACATCAAGTAAAATTAAATGATTATCTGTTCCGCCAGATACTATTCGAATTCCTTCATTTGATAAAACTTCAGCCATTGCTTTAGCATTCTTAATAACTTGTTCTTGATATGTCTTAAATTCAGGTTGTAAAGCTTCCTTAAACGCAATAGCTTTTGCTGCAATTATATGTTCTAATGGACCACCTTGTGTTCCTGGAAATATAGCTTTATTAATTTGTTTTGCATATTGCTCTTTTGTAAGGATGAATGCGCCTCTTGGTCCTCTCATGGTCTTATGGGATGTAGAAGTTACAATATCTGCATAAGGAACTGGAGATGGATGTAATCCCGTAGCAACAAGACCTGCAATATGAGCCATATCCACCATAAATATAGCTCCAATTTCATCGGCAATTTCCTTAAACTTCTTAAAATCAATTATTCTAGAGTATGCACTTGCACCTGCAAGTACCACTTTTGGTTTTTCTTTTAATGCGATATTATATACTTCATCATAATTTATCATTTCAGTTTTTTCATCAACACCATAATGAACAAAATTAAAATATGAACCTGATATTGAAACTGGAGATCCATGAGTTAAATGTCCACCCTCAGCAAGGCTCAT
>JAEZZB010000065.1 GCA_023442495.1 Bacillota bacterium | reverse complement strand
GTGGTTACAAAAGGGCAATTAAAATTCATAATTGCAACGGACATATTTATATTCATAACCATTGGATTAATACTTTATGAAAGAAATAAAATTGGAGAAATTAAATATTCATTCTTTGCATTAGGATTGATATTCTTATTAATGTCTGTAAATCAACAGATATATTTTAAAAATAATCCTGAATTGAAAAGATATAAAACTATGAGATTAGTATATTTTGCATTTGGCGTGTTGATACTTCTATTAGCGATATTTAATTTATTTAAATAGCATATTTATTTGAGTCCTATAATAGCATTTTTAAAAGAATGTTATTATAGGCTTTTTTTATGAATATTATAGTCTATTTTTTTTGAAATAGGCCACTATACATTTATACATATTTTATTTAAATATAAAGTATTTTAGTAATTAAAAAAATAAAAAGTGGGAACGAGCTTGATAATAAAATGATTACGTTTACAAATATGAAACTTTGTTTCATTATAATAAAATAGTATTGAAAACTTAACTTTATTATATTAGTATAAAGGTAGAATATATTAGATACTATCATGTGTGAAGATATATTTAAATTTTAGTAAAATAAAAAAAGTTTACTTATATTAATAAATTATAAGCCGATATAATAGATATTATGTAAAAAATGTAAACGTAAATCAAATAGTTGGTAATTAAAATTCAAAGATTATTAAATAAAAAGGAGGGATTTATGAAAAAGAAATTTTCTATTATTATGGTTATAGTTTTATTATTAGGATTCATACCTATTAATAATGTACAGGCAGATAGTAATATAAGTAATCCAGAATTCATAGAACTTTTAGATGATTTGGTTAATTCTGAAATTGAGTATGGATTAAGTGGTGCACAAATTGCCGCTTATAAAGATGGAAAATTAATTAAAAATAGTGCATATGGCTATATTAACAACTATGAAAATGTTAAAGATGAATATGGAAATATAATAGTTGGAGAAAATAGAGTATTAAGAGATGATGAAAAATTTTTAGTAACAAATGATACTTTATTTGATTTAGCAAGCAATACAAAAATGTTTGCTACAGTATATGCATTACAAAAATTAGTTTCAGAAAACAAAATTAGTTTAGATACTAAGATTTACGAAATATTTCCAGAATTTTTAGAATATGCTAATGAAAATAAATGGAAAGAAAAAATAGACTTAAAAATGATATTAAGTCATAGAGCAGGATTCGTAGCATCGCCTAAATATCATGATGAGAATTATGATGAAGCAGATCAAATAAAAAATGGTAAAAATGATCTTTATTCACAAGATAGAGATACGACTTTTAACATGATTATGAAAACTCCTTTAGTTAGAGAGCCAAATTCAAAATGGGAATATTCAGATGTAGATATGATGCTTGCTGGATTTATAATTGAAAAAATTACAGGACAAGATTTAGATACTTATGTAAAAGAAAATATTTATCAACCATTAAGCATAGATGAGATAAGATTTAATCCATTAGAAAATAATATAGATAAAAATAATATCGCTGCAACTGAAGTAAATGGTAATACAAGAGGCGGAAGAAGAGCATTCAATAATGTTAGAAAGTATGTATTGCAAGGTGAAGTTCATGATGAAAAAGCATTTCATTCATTTGATGGAATTGCAGGACATGCTGGTTTATTTGGAAGTGCTAAGCAACTTGCATATTTATCTCAAGCAATGTTAAATGGCGGTGTACTCGATGATGTTCAATTGTTTAATCAAGATACAATTGATAAATTTACTGAAGTATCTGAATTATCTACACAAACCCTAGGTGGATGGAGAAGAAAAAGTGAAACTGGTGGAGCGGCAACTTGGTTCTCAGAATTTGCACCAGCAGGAACTATAGGTCACACAGGCTGGACGGGTACTTTATCTTTAATCGATAAAGAAAATAATTTTACAATGTTTTTAAATACAAATGCTCGAAATACACCAATAATGGGACCTAAAGATAATGATTTTTATACAAAAAATAGTAATATTGCAAGCTATGGTTTAGTTTCAGAACTATTATATAGGGCATTGGGACTTGCTGACGATAAGTCCGTAGATGATGTTTTAATGGGAATTATTGAATCTGAAATTACTGATATTGATTTAGAAAGTCAATTACCATCTAAAAGAAATGTAATAAGATCTTTAATGGATGTATTAGAAAATAGAAGTAAAAATAGCCAAGTCTTACTAGATTACTTAAATTCAGATAATATTCAATCTATAATATCTGAATTAGAAAAAACATATATGCAAGATGTTCTTAATATCAAATTATTAGAAACACCATCAGAAAGTGAAAAAGAAACCGATAAAGAAGAAACAAAAGAAGAAACCGAAGTAGAAACTGAAGCAGAAACCCAAGTGGAGTCAGAAAAAGAAATAAAAGAAGAAACGAAAAAAGAAAATAAAACTGAAACAAAACATGAAATAAAGAATGAAAATAATTATAAGAATGATAAAAGCAATAATCCTAAAACTGGAGACGATGGGATTGGGATTTATATAATGAATACATTGATTGCAATAGGAGCAATAATATTTATTAGAAAATCTAGAATGCATTATTATAAAGAAAAATAAATTAGAAAATTAGTAATAAACATCTATTTATTACAATGAAAGAGTAATTATGAAAAAAGTTTTGTATAGATTACAGTCTTACTATAATAATCAGGCTACAGAAACAGAGAAGTCTGTTTTGAGATATATTTTAGATAATACTAAAGAAGTAGTTTCCATGGATATACATTCATTAGCTAAAAAGGGTTATTGTAGTCCTGCCACAATTGTAAGAATTTGTAAAAAAAATCATTTTGATGGATTTAGAGAATTAAAAATAGCTTTATTAAATGATTTAAATTTTAATGACCAATTATTAAAAGATAGTGGAATAGAAATAAAACATGAAGATCATAATTCGTTTATACGAGATATATTAAATGAAAGTGTTACGGCTATTAATAATACGTATAATCTAGTTGATTATGATGAAGTTAATAAAATAATAAATTTATTAAAAAAGGCAAAAATAATTAGATTATTTGGAATAGGGGCAAGTTATTTAGTAGCAAAAGATTTTCAATTAAAACTTGAAAGAATAAATAAGCCGACTGTGCTTTTCGAAGATACACATATGCAAATTATAAGTTCAAACAATTTGAGAAATGATGAAATTGCATTTATGATTTCTTATTCAGGAAATACTAAAGAAATTAATCAAATGGCTCAAAATATAAGAAAAAAAGGTGGAATAATAATTTCTTTAACTCAATATTCCAATAATAAATTGATGCGAATTGCAGATTATAATTTATTTGTACCAAAGATTGAGAAAGCTTTAAGAATTGCAGCAACATCGAGTAGAATTTCTCAATTATCTGTGATTGATTATATCTATAGAATATATATGGAAAGTGATTCAGAAGATATAATGTATAAAATTTTAGATACAAAAAAATTACTAGAAAAAGAAGATAATAATGAAGAATAGGGGTGAGAGATGATTGATTTAAGTAAAATCAACACCGAACAAATAAATTCAAATACTGTAAATTTCAGCGATATAAGCATAATTGATGCAGTAAAAATGATGAATAAAGAAGATCTCAATGCTGTTAAATGCATTGAAAGTCAATATGATGAAATCGCAAGATTGATTGAATCAACAAGTAATGCACTCAAAAAGGGAGCAAGAATAATTTATATGGGGGCCGGAACAAGTGGCAGGCTAGGAGTTCTAGACGCTGTAGAATGTCCACCAACATTCGGGGTTGATTACAACACAGTAGTTGGTTTGATAGCCGGAGGCGAAAATGCATTTGTAAAAGCTAAGGAAGGTGCTGAAGACGATCCTGAATTAGGTAAGGAAGATTTAATTAATATCAATCTAAATAAAGATGATGTAGTAATTGGAATTGCAGCAAGTGGAAGAACACCGTATGTAATTGGAGCGTTAAATTATGCAAACTCTATTGGAGCCGATACAGGGTCAATAGCTTGTACAACAGATAGTGAAATTGGGAAAATAAGTAAATATCCGATAGAAGTGGTTCCTGGACCTGAAGTTCTTACCGGATCTACGAGGCTTAAAGCTGGTACAGCAACAAAATTAGTACTCAACATGATATCTACTATTAGTATGAAAATGGTAGGGAAAATATATAAAAACTATATGGTTGATTTGAAATTATCAAATAAAAAATTATATGTTAGAGGACTAAATATTTTGAAAGAAGTGACTGGTTGTGATGATGAAACTGCATTAAAAGTATTAGAAGAAGCCGAGGGGCGTGTAAAACTTGCTATTGTTATGATATTACTTAATTTGAATAGTAAAGAAGCAATGGAAGTGTTGGATAAGGCAAAAGGTAATATACAAAATATAATTTAGGAGGGATTTAATGAGTACCAAATCATTAGCTAATAATATTATTAAGTATTTAGGTGGAAAAAATAATATTTCAAGTGCTGAAAATTGTATGACAAGATTACGTGTTAAGGTAAAAGACACTAGTATTGTTAATTATAAAGCTCTAAAAGAGACAGAGGGCGTTTTAGGATTAGTAGGTGAAAACGAGGATTATATACAAATCGTTTTGGGGCCTGGTAAGGTTCGAGATGTAATGACAATATTTACAAGTGAAAATATTGAAGAAAAAATTAATGAAAGTGATGTAGACTGGAAAAGAAATAAAGAAGATATAAAAAGACAAAGAAAAGGCAACAAGCTGACAGAAATATTAAAAACTATATCTAATATATTTGTTCCTATGATACCTGCATTTATTGCCTCTGGTGTTGCAAATGGTTTAGGACGTGTATTAAAAATTTTAATAGCAAACGGTACTTTACCTAATACAACAACTATGCTTGTTATTCAGGCTGTCGTTGAATTGATAGGTTCAGGATTCTTAGCATATCTAGTAATATTTACTGGTGTAAATGCTGGTAAAGAATTTGGTGTTAATCCAATGCTTGGTGGTATGATAGGTGCAGCAGCTTTAGATACTAGAATTAACAGCATTTCTGAACTTGTTGGATGGTTTAATGAAGCAACTCCAAGTGACTCTGTATTATCATCTGGAGCAGGCGGTATAATTGGTGTAATTGTAGGAGTTTGGATATTATCAATTATAGAAAGAAAAATTCATCAAAAAATGCCGGCGGTATTAGATGTTTCATTTACACCTTTATTAACAATGTTTATTACAATTCCTTTATTTGTATTTATAATAATGCCAATAACAGGATTTATATCTGTAAAATTAGGTGATTTTATAGGTTTCTTTGTAAATTCAGAAAGCACAATTGTACTTACTCTGACAGGTTATGTATTAGCAGCAACATTTTTACCTTTAGTATTGTTTGGTCTTCATAGAGGGCTAACACCTATTTATACACTTCAAATAGAATCTGTTGGTTTTACAAAAGTGTTCCCTGCAGTAGCTATGGCGGGAGCAGGTCAAGTAGGAGCTGCATTAGCATTATATCTAAAGGCTAAAAAATTAAATAAGAAGAAATTACAATCTGTAATTGTAGGTGGACTACCAGCAGGTATATTAGGTATAGGAGAGCCTTTAATCTATGGGGTTACTTTACCTTTAGGTAAACCATTTATAACAGCTGGTCTTGGTGCTGGTTTTGGTGGAGCTTATGTAATGTTTAAAGGAGTTGGTTCAACTGCATTTAGTCCATCAGGAATTTTAGCAGCAACTCATATATTACCTGAATTAGTATTACATTATATTATTGGTTTGATAATTTCATATATAGCAGCTGCGATTATAACTTATATATTTATATCTGATGAAGTAGTTGAGAAATATTAGGTGAAATTTATGTTTGATTTACATATGCATACTTGTTATAGTGATGGGGTTTATAAACCGGATGAATTAGTGAGTAGACTAAAGAAAGAAAATATAAATTTATTTTCTATAACAGACCATAATCATTCTTTAGCATATGAAGATTATAGTTTTAATGATATTAAATATATTAAGGGAACAGAAATAGCAACATCTTTTGAGGATGTAATTATAGAAGTATTAGGATATAAAGTAGATGATAAAATCATAAATAATTGGTACAGAGACTTTTTTTCAGAGGATAATTTAAAAAGAAATGAACAAATGTTATTTGATGATTTATTAAAAATATCAAAAAAAAATGGATATAAAATTCAAGATTCATTAAATCTTGAAGAAATTAAAAAAGGGGTATCAAAAAAAACTATATTTTATTATTTACAAGAAAATTATTCTGATTTTCCATTTAAAACATATAAAGATTTTTTTAGAAAAGGTTTAAGCAATAATACAAGTGAATGGTTCTTAAATGAAGGTAGAACTTATCCTAGCTTAGGAGAAGTAATTCAGTTAATACATGAAGCTGATGGTTTGGCTGTTTTAGCTCATCCATATGAATATGGTTTTGATAAATTAGATAATTTATTCAACACCGTAAAAAATTTTAATATAAATGGAATAGAGTGTTTTCATCCTTCAGCTTCTATGTATAATAGCGTTGAGCTTTCGAAGTTTTGCGTTGAAAATAATTTAATCGGAAGTGGAGGTAGTGATTTCCATAGTGATAAAAGATTAGTACCTCTTGGAGTTCATATAAATGAGGAATTATTTAAGTTAAAATGTTTTGATTGGATTAAAGAATTATTATAGATATAAAACCTGTTATAAAATATTTAGTATTTTATAACAGGTTTTTAAATCAAAGGGAGAAATGATAAATTAAATGTTAAAATTAAGTGTAAAAGAGATTTTTATTAGATTATTGTTGAGTATTATTTTTTCAGGACTAATAGGCTTTGAAAGAGAAAAAAATAATAGTAGTGCTGGCTTGAAAACTCATATATTAGTGAGTATGGGTGCAACTATTATATCTTTAATACAGATAGATACTCTTGGTCTAGTAGCTGATATTGATCCAAAAATTAATATTAGAGTTGATGCTGTAAGGCTAATAGCACAAGTAGTTAGTGGAATAGGTTTTTTAGGTGCTGGTGCAATTATGACTACTAAGAGAAGTATTATAGGTTTAACGACAGCAGCTTCAATATGGGGAGTCTCAGGAATAGGTTTAGCATTAGGTATGGGATTTTATGAAATCTCAATAGTAGGAACAATATTAATATTAATGGTATTAGTTGGATTTAAGAGAGTGCTTATAATACATGGTCCACAGCAAGTTTTAATAAAATTTATTTCAGATGATAATGTTGAAAATCAAATAAATGAATTAATGGGAAAATTCGATTCAAAATATGAAATTATAAAAATAAAAACAGATTTCTCAGATGATTACATTATAAAAACTCATTTTTATAAAATACATACTAAATCTAATGTTAAAATTTCAGATATAGTCAATTCTATTTCAAGAATTAACAAAGTTTTAAATATTGAACCAACAGATTTAAGATGATTTTATAAATTATTGATTTTGAATTTATATTTGATGAAATTAAGAAATTATTTAATAATTTTGAAGAAGAATTATGAATTAAAATTATTTAAAAATTAGATAAAAGAAATAATTTTATCTAATGAATTCAACCAATATTAATAATTACAAAAAAGAAGATGCATTGATTAAATGCATCTTTTTCTGTATTTAAATTATTTATAAAAAAGTTTAAGCTAAATCTTTTACGAATACATTAACTTCAAGTACTTTAATTCCAAGCATTGTTTCGATTTGTTCAGAAACTGATTTTTGAACATTTTCTGCT
>JAEZZB010000108.1 GCA_023442495.1 Bacillota bacterium | reverse complement strand
ACTTCTTCAAAATATTTTGATAATTGTTCCCTAATTTTTTCTTTAAATTTTCCACTATCAGATAATCCTGATGAAGGATTCATAATTACCATTATATTCTTCATCTTACTCACTTTTATCTCCTAATCTATAGATTCTTATAATATTATAACACAATGAAATAATAACTGTTATAATAAAATTATGAAGTAAAAAATAAGGAGATATTATGAATTCAAAATACACAAAAGTTTTAGTTCCTAAAAAGAAAAGAATTGCTTTAGTTGCACATGATGATACAAAGCCTGAATTATTTGCTTGGGTATACAATCATCTAGACCTTCTTAAAAATCACGAATTATGTGGTACAGGTACTACTTCTACAATTATCAGAGAAAAATTTAATTTAGATATCAAATCTTATTTCAGCGGTCCACTTGGTGGAGATCAACAAATTGGATCTGCTATCACAAATGGAGAAATAGATATCCTTATTTTTTTCTGGGATCCAATGTCCGCACAGCCACATGATCCAGATGTTAAGGCATTACTTAGAATTGCCGTATTATATGACATACCTACAGCTATGTCACCTATTGGAGCAGATTATATATTAAGTTCAAATCTTATCAATAAGGAATATTATAAATTTGTGCCAGATACAAAGTTAAATCTAAGCGAAAGAGTTCATGAATTATCATAAATAGACATTTTTCTGATAATTCACGCTGTTGGATTTTATTATAAAAATATAAAAAAAAACTTGCAAACGTTTTCATCTTATGATACTATAGTGGTACCAGAAAATATAGTTTTGGTAATTATATTTTGACTATTAGTGTCGTAAAGTGAAAGTGAAGACTGTTTCGAGAATATTGAGGGACTTAATCATACGAAGGATCAAAGAAAAGATCTAAAATAATATTCTTACACAATATAGATACAAAATATAATTTAGAGTTTCATAAGGAGTTTATATGAAAAGCTCTATACAAGAATAACGACCTATACTTTAATTTATTATGTATATGGTCGTTATTCTTTTTTATTATTTTATAATTCTTCCATTATTTCTGAAATTATTTTAGAAACTCCATTATTATTATTGCTTGGTCCAATATTTGTTGCTTTTGATTTTATAAATTCTGAAGAAGCTTCCATTGCATAACTCTTTCCTGCCACTTCAAACATTCCTATATCATTGCCTTGATCTCCAATGGCAATTACTTCTTTTTTATCTATATTTAAATCGTCCATTATTGCTTTTAATGCATGACCTTTATCAGCATTTTTATTTAATATTTCAATTAGATTTTCAGCACTATTGACGATGTTATATTTTTCAAAATATTCTTTAGGTATTGAAGAAAAGACTTCTTTTATATATTCCTTATCTGTAGTAATCAAAGCCTTTGTTATATGGCTTTTAATTAATTCTTCTTTAGACATAAATTTTATATCTAAAAATGATATATATGCATCTTCAATAGCATATTTTCCAACTGGATTATTGTATACATAAATGATATCTCTACCTAAAAAATGAATTTTCATATTTTCTAGCTTATCTGCCAAATCTAAAACTTCTTTAACTTGTGATGAATTAAGACAATCATCAACAAGTACTTCATCTTTAATCAGATTATATACAGAAGTGCCATTATTACAAATTAAAAACTCAATTATTCCTTCTTTAATTTGTTTAACATATGGAATTGCTGATGAATAAGATCTTCCTGTAGCAATTACTATCTCAACTCCTCTATTGTGTAATTCCTCTAACGCTCTAATATTATCATTTTGTAGTTTCTTATTATCATCAAGTAAAGTGCCATCCAAATCTATTGCAATTAATTTCAACATAAAACGCTCCATAATTTTTATTATATATATACATTGTACATGAAAATAGCAAAAATATCATTGATATCCAAAGTATTAATTGAAACAAGCAATTGTGATAAAGATTATTAATTTAATATAAAATTTCCACAAAATGAAAATTAAATTAAAAAAATAATACAAAAATGGATTATTTCACTTTTTCATAATTAATATGTAAAAAATACAAAAATATATGAACTAACATCACTTCTATCCCTATGTTCTATTATTTAATCAAAAAAGACCAAGATTACTATCTAAACCCGAATAAACAATATCGACATACGGGTTTGGCTCATAATCTCAGTCTTTTAATATCTCAACAAACTTCTAAAATGCAGGTTTTGCATGACCTTTAAGTTTATTATTTATAAAGTCTTTAACTATTTCAGAAGTTATTGCTTCTTTTAAGGTTTTAATTTTGTCACTATCCTTATTGTCTTCCCTTGCTACTAAAGAGATTGCAAACACTTGGTCTTCCTCTGTTTCTAATAATAATCCATCCCTTGTTGGAGTTAAGTCAAGTGCTTGAATATATGTTGGATAGTTGAATGTTAAATCTGATTCTTGATAAGCTTGATTTAAATTTAGTAAATCCCATTCTTTGAATTCAAAACCCTTTGGATTATCTTTAATATCCTTTACTTCTATATCATATGAATTCGGGTCTGATAAAGTTATTGCTCCTGAAGTTGCAAGAAGTCTTAATGCTCTTGCTCTATTTGTTACATCATTTGGAATAGCAACAACCGCTCCTTTCGGTAGTGTATCAATTGAATCATAATTTTTAGAATAAAATGCTACCAAGGCATTATAAACAGGTGTAATTCTCACAAGTGATGCATTATTTCCTTTATTGAACATTTGCATAAATGGTTCGTGTTGGAAAAAATTCGCATCTACCTCTTTATTTTTAAGAGCTATATTAGCTTGAACATTATCAGATACTTCTAAAAGTTCTAATTTATAGCCTTTTTCTTTAACAATATCCTCAATCAAATGTAAAATATCTGTCATTGGTGATACATGTGAAGCTATCTTGATTGATTGAAGATCAAGATCATTTGATTGTAAATTTGTTTCTTGATTAGTTTCATTTGAAATTTCTTCTTTTTGTTTCGATGTACAGCCCACTAAAAAAAGTGTAAATGCTAATAGTAAAGTTAAAATTTTTTTCATTGTTTTTTCTCCATTGAAATATAATTTGCTATAAAATAGCCTATAGTTTGAATTATAAATACATAAATAATAAATATAATTACAATTAATATCATAAGCTTGTAATTATATTGCTGATATCCAAATCTAAATGCGTAATCTCCAAGACCTCCAGCTCCGATTACTCCCATAACAGTAGAATATGATAAAAGACTTATTACAACTGATGTAAACGATAAAATTAAATCATTTTTAATAGATGGAAATAAAAAATAACGTATGATATCAATTTTTGTAGATCCCATACTTATAGCTCTATCAATTATGCTTTGGTCAACATTCAAATATGCTTGTTCTACAAATCTAGCATAAATACTTATTGTAACAAGAGTAAGTGGAAGGAATGATGATATTACACCATATGATGTCCCCCAAATAGCTCTATTTACAGGAATAAGTAAAAATATAAATATTAAGAATGGTATTGATCTTAAAGTATTTACTAAAAAACTTAATATATTATAAATAAATATATTCTTGATTAAGAATTTAGACTTTAATGCATACATCAATGTTCCAAGTGGTAATGATATGATAAGTGAAGCTATCATCGAAACAATCATCATAATATTTGTTTCTATGAATGCTTGTAAAATTTTCTCTTTATTTTGGATTAATATATCAATCATTAAAATACTCCATTACATATCTGTAGTAGTCTTCTTCTACGGCATTATCGCTTTTATTCGGAACTATTTCTTGCTGAATTGTTTGATTTTCTATCAACAAAATTCTGTCACAAAAAGATTTAACTAAAGCAAAATTATGAGAAATCATTAGAATTGAAATATTGTACTTATCAACTAAAATCTTTAGCAAGTCAAATATTTCTTTTTCAGCTTTAGTATCTAAAGCTGAACTTATTTCATCACATAATAAAATGCTAGGTTTTTGTAGTATAGCCATTGCAATCGCCACTTTTTGTCTTTGTCCACCACTTAAATATCTTGTTTTAACGTGCTTCAAATCATTTATATTCATAAAATCCAGTATTTCTTCCATTTCAGCATAATCGACTTTTCTTTTGCTTAATTTAAATGGTAATTCTAAATGATAGAGAACTGATTTATTGAGTAGTAAATTTGCATCTTGAAAAATATATACTATTTCTTGTCGTAATTTTCTTATTTCCTTCTCATTCATTTCATCATAATTTTTATTATTATAAATGATTTGTCCACAATCTTTAGTGACAAGTTTATTGGCCATTTTTAATATTGTGGATTTCCCTGTACCATTTCTACCAATTAGACCTAATATTTCTTTTTCACCAAGTACAAAAGAAATATCATTAATATTAAATTTTGATGTATTATAGGTTTTTGAAACCTTGTTAAATTCTAACAATTATGCCTCATTTCAATGTAGCCATTAATATTGAACCACTTACCGCAGCATTGAGAGATTCTATTTCTCCTTGCATAGGAATTGACACAATTTTATGTGAAGTTTTCTGAATTTCATCTGAAATTCCATTGCCCTCATTTCCTATTACTAGGGCTTTTTTACCAGAAGACTTAATTTTTCTAAAATCTTCGCCATTCATATCAGCTAAATATATTTGATAATCATCCAAAGTATTTATATATTCGTAATCCGATTCAATTAAATTTAATCTAAATATTGAGCCCATTGTAGATCTAAGTACTTTTTCATTATAAAAATCTACAGAATTGATAGAAATGATTGTATTATATCCAAAAGCTTC
>JAEZZB010000134.1 GCA_023442495.1 Bacillota bacterium | reverse complement strand
CCGGACCACCAGTAATTATCATAACTTTTTCTTCAAGAGCTGTCTTTATGGCTTTTTTCTGTGTATTAGAATACTCAATATTTTCGGTTTTCTCGATGTATTCTATTTCTTTATCTATATCAGTATCCACAATCTTACTATTTGCTCTCATTAGCTTTAGCAAATTTTCAGTTATTGATAATTCAATATCATAAATACTTCTTAAATATATTATATCTTTATTTTCATAATTAATTATTTTAATTCTATTCCAAAGAACCATTTGAGAAATATTGTTTAATATGGTTTCACGACTAATAGCTAAAAGATCTGATAAACTAATTAAGAATTCCTCATAGTCCATATAGCAATTACCATTTTTATTTGCTTCTTCATACAATAGATATTCAGCACCTGCTGTAATTCTAAAACTTGAATCTTTTTTTATTCCTATATGCAAAGCTATTTTATCTGCTATATTAAATCCAATTCCCTTTATATCATCTATCAATTGATATGGATTTTCTTCTATTAGAGCCTTTGTGTTTTCTTTGTATTTTGCATAAATTTGATACGATAATTTGTTTCCTAAATTAAATTTCTGCAAATAAATAGAAACTTCTCTAGAACTTTGAGCTTTAAGTACAGATTTATGAATTTTCTCTAAAGTTTTTTTACCAATTCCACCGATTTTCAATAGTTTTTTAGGTTCTTCAGTCATAATTCTGAGAGTGTCTTCTCCGAATTTTTTTACTATTTCTTTGGCACGTTTTTTCCCTATATTAGAAATTATGCCGGAGCTTAAATATTTCTCAATTTGAGATAATGAGCTTGGCATAAGTTTTTTATAACTATTTAATTTAATTTGTTCTCCATAGTCTTTATGGAAAACTAAATCACCAGTTACAGCCAAGATATCACCCTTATTTAAATCAAAAATCTGTCCAACAACGGTAACTAAACCGTCATCAGTATCAAGTAAAAATACACTATACAGATTTTCTTCATTTCGATATATAATATCCTCAACTGTACCTGTGGTTTCAATCATTTTATTCCTCTATTTCAACTACTTCAATATCTGCACCAATATTTCTAAATTTATTTATAAAATCATGATAACCACGATAAATATGATAAATATCATGAATTCTAGTTTCACCTTCAGCAACAAGTCCGGCTAATATACAGGACGCTCCTGCTCTAAGATCAGTAGCTCTTACATCTGTACCCACTAATTTTGGTACTCCAATAATACGAGCTTCATTACTTTCAGTAATAATGAGCGCTTTCATTTTTTGTAATTCGGCTACATGCATAAATCTATTTTCAAATACGGTTTCTTCAACCTTAGAATCTCCATCACAAATGGTTAAAAGTGTCATAAATTGTGATTGAACATCTGTTGCAAGTCCCGGATATGGCAACGTCTTAATATTTGTAGCTTTTGGGTGTTGTGCTCCAATTACTCTAATTTTATCTTCATCTTCATCTACAAATATTTCACATCCAATTTCTCTTAATTTTGCTATTACTGGAACTAAGTGAGCTTCTACTACATCAGTAACCATTACATCTCCCTTTGTAATTGCACCGGCTATCATATATGTAGCAGCTTCAATTCTATCAGGCATTACTGAATGCTCTCCACCTCTTAATTTTTCAACACCAGTTACTTCAATTGTCTTTGTTCCTGCCCCCCTAATTTTAGCACCAATTTTATTTAAGAAATTTGCTAAATCTGTTATTTCAGGTTCTTGAGCAGCATTATCAATTGTAGTAGTCCCTTCTGCAAGTACTGCTGCCATCATTATATTTTCAGTTGCGCCAACTGATGGGAAGTCAAGATAAATACTATTACCAACTAATCCATTTTCAGCACTTACATCAATTGCATCAATTCCTGTATGAATTTTCGCTCCTAAAGCTTCAAAGCCCTTTAAATGTAAATCGATAGGTCTTGCTCCTATACTACATCCACCAGGCATATATGTGATAGCTCTACCAAATCTTGAAAGTAATGGTCCTGTAACTACAAATGAAGCTCTCATCTTATTCATAAGTTCAAGAGGTGTTATATAGTCTTTAATCTCATCATTAAGTATCTTTACAGTTTGATCATCTATTCTTTCTATTTTAGATCCTAAATATTTTAGAACATCTAACATAACTTGAACATCATGTAAATCGGGTAAATTTCGTATAATTACCTCTTCTTTTGTCAGTAATGTCGCTGCCAACAATTTTAAGCCTGAGTTTTTAGCTCCACTAATCTTAACCTCTCCTTTTAGCGGACCATTTGGCTTAACTCTTATAAAACTTTTCATATTATCTCCTAAATCAATATTATAATTCTAAAATTAAATATAGATATTTTCATTCTAAAATATTAAAACTTACAGATTATTTATCACTCAATATATATTGTTCTACTTCTGGTCTTAATTTGTAGATTACATCTTTTCTTTCAACAATTATATCGGTTCTATTTGCAAGTTCTTCATCTAAATTAATCATTTCTAAAAATCTTTTTGAAGGATTTATAGCTGTAGGATATTTCATCATTTTAAGCATAGAATAGTCGCCATTTGTATCTCCATAAGCATAGGATTTATCAACTTCAATTTCATGCTTTTCTACTAATCTTTTAATTTCTCTTTGTTTTGAATTACTATCCCACATTTGAGTGATTTTACCCGTAAATATATCATCCTTAAATATATATTCTGTACCTTGCGTATCATCTACATCATACATTTTGCCAAGTAATTCAACTAAATATTCTGGAGATCCTGAAACAAAAAATACCTTATGGCCTTGAGATTTATGATGTTTTATCCTATCCCTAGTATAGGCATATACTAAATCTCCTCCTTCTCTAATAACTTGTTTTGCCGTTTCAATTATTAAAGATTTATGTATCCCCTTAAGTTTGTCTTTATAGACATTTCCCATTTCACTTATAAAATCATCATAATCACCATATCTTTTCTCATATGCTTCATACTTTGCCTTAAGATTTTTTAGATATGCTTCTTCATCTATAATCCCATATTTTACAAGTTTATTGAAATGTTTAAGCATTATTGATTCCCTCATAACCGTTCCATCAATATCGAAAAATGCTCCTATCATTCAACCTCCATAATAATATCTATTAATTATCTATTTCTTTATAACTATTCTTTTTCTGATTATGAAAATAAACGTTTTGTATCATCATCTATATCAGAATCATTAATAATTTTTGTATTATCATCAATAATATCTTTACCTGATAGTATGGTAGTTGCATCACCTATTAGACCACTATCTGGTATAACTGTAGTTTCATCAGCTATAGATTTACCACTTAATACCGTTGTGTCATCATTAATTAAACTAGTAAGAATTTTTGTTTCTTCATCATCTATTTTTATAATTTTTGTTTCTTGAGCTTTATTTTCATTTATATTTTTTTTACTTTTTTCTTTTTTTTTATTCATATCATTCTTAAACATCTTAGCAAGTGAATCTAATATATCCATTATTAAAGAAAATGTAAATGCTACAATACCAAATACTAAAACCTTTGTACCTGTGATTATTAGCTCTAATCCTATCGGTTCTAACATTGTTTCATAGCCTCTAAAAAATATTACACATCCGATAATCAAAGCAATGACTGATATAAGATATTTTACCCATTTAACTTTTACAAATGAATAAATTACAATTATTGTTATAACTGCAGCTATAGCTATCAAAGGAATTATCGAATTTGCATCTGAATGTTGTGAAATTAGTTCTAGTAATGATCTCATACTTACTCCTAAAATTTATAATTTTTTATCCAATTTAATTCTTCCTCATCTAAATTATAATCATCTTGATTGGTCAAGATATCTGCCTTTCCCTTTTTAACAACCAAAGTATGCTCAAACTGACAAGAGTTCTTTCCATCTCTTGTTCTAGCTACCCAGTTATTGCTTTCAAGTTTCATTCTCCATGTACCCACATTAACCATTGGTTCAATAGTAATCACCATATTTTCCATTAGTCTTCTACCATGACCTTTTAGTCCATAATGTGGAATTTGAGGATCTTCATGCATTTCTTTTCCAATTCCATGTCCAACAAAGTCTCTTACAACAGAAAAACCTTCTGACTCTACATAGTCTTGAATAGCATGTCCTATATCTCCAACTCTATTTCCTTCATATGCCTGTTCTGTTCCTAGATATAGGCTTTTTAATGTAACATCCATTAAATGTTTATTTTCTTCACTTAATTCACCTACAGCATATGACCAACATGAATCAGACAAGTATCCATTATACTCTACTACATTATCCACCGATAAGATGTCACCTTCTTTAAGTATATCATCTTTTCTTGGGAATCCATGACAGATTACATCATTCAATGATGTGCATAAAGCATAAGGAAAACCAGAATATCCTTTTTGTGCAGGTATTGCATTTTTAAATCTCATAAATGCTTCTGCAAAATCATTTACTTGCATTGTAGAAAGACCAGGTCTAATTATTTCTTTTATTGCTAAATGTGTCTTACATAGGATTTCTCCTGACTTTCTCATGCCTTCTATTTCTTCATTTGTCTTTAATACTATCATTCTAAACTCCAACTATTTGTTTAAATATTTTACTTTCACTAATATTTTTAAAATCTTCATCTTTTTTAGCATAATCAGCAATATCGGGATTTATTATTATAGACTGATTTAAATCTCTTAAAGCTAAATTTGTTATTCCCATTTTGATATAAGAACATGCTCTATTATAATATAAATTAGCCAAATTATCTTCTGATTTTTCAATACCTTTATTTAATATATTTACAGATTTTTGATACATATTCCTCTCGATATATAAAGCCGATAAATTCAAATAATTAAAACTATATCCTGGATTTCTTTTTAAAGATTCGTAATATTGTTCTATAGCCTTATCATATTCTTTTAATCTACCATAAACTACACCTTTATTAAAATATGATCTAAAATAATTTGGTTCTATTTCAATTGATTTATCTAATGCATCTATAGCTTCTTCAAATCTATCTGTATTTTCGTATATTGCACCTAAGTTATTATAAGCCATAAAATCATCGTCTACCAAATTTAATACATAATTGTAATACTCTATAGCTTTTTCATAATCATTTAAATTATCATAGAGATTTGCTAAAAAGAAATATGCTCTGTCATAATAAGGATTTAATTCTATACTTTTTTTATAATAAATAATGGCATTATCATAGTCCTCTAATTTTTCAAGTTCCATCGCAATACCATAATATGCTCCCGGCTCTTGAGGATCTATTTGAACTATACGTTTAAACTTATTAAGGGCTTTTTCATATTCTTCAATTTCATCATTCATTAAGGCTTGAGCAAAAAGTATTTCTATCTTTGTTTCATCATCAGAATATATTAAAGCCTTCTCAAAAAATTCATAAGCTTTATCATACTGTCCATTCTCATAAAATTGTTCAGCTTTTTTCTTAAAATCAATAAGTTTAATTTTCATTTTAACCTCTATGAATAATTATATCAAAAAGATAAAACATATAAAAATATAATTGTAAAATACTCAATAATTTGATATCCTAAATTTTCATGGAGGTAATATGATAAAAAATAAAGACAAAATAATGTATCTACTACTTATATATGCCATAATCGGAATGATGATAGGAAGCTTCTATGATTTATCTTTAAATCACAAACTTTATGCAAATGGGGATTTATTTCCTAATTTTTTCAAAATTACAGGAGAAATTCCTATGATAATACTTTTTAGTATTTCATCATTAAATTATTTACAGTATAATAAAGATTTAAATCATATATTTAAAACAATATTATTTGTATCTTGTATAGCTTTCCCTGCAGTATCTTCAACTACAATACTTGCATATTTTGGTATTACAAACATTTATTATAGTGCAGCAATATTTATACTTTATATGATTGTAATTCTTACAATAATTAAAACTACAAAACCATTTATAAATGAAAATACACTAAAATATTGTCTATTCATCATATATTCTATAATAGCTGTAGTTATCATATTTAATTTAATGAAAAACATCTGGGGGCGACAAAGATTTTTTTCGATTTATTATGAACAAAATTATTCACTTTTCACTAATTGGTGGCATATAAATGGATTCCCAGAATCTGATGCTTTTAGATCCTTTCCATCTGGCCACACAGCCTCAGCTGCAACTTCATTAGTTTTATTATATTTAAGTGATATAATTAATATTAAAAATAAATTTGTAAAATCATTAACTATAATATTTCCAATAGTATTTACTATATCTACACAATTTGCAAGAATAATGGATGGTGCTCACTATCTAACAGACGTTTCTATGGGATTGATTATTGCAATAGTAGTGATTTTATATATGAAAAATAAAATATTACAAAAAATCAAAATTACTAATATTTAAATTATTAATTAAACATATTTATATAATAAAATGTAATATTTATATAGAATAATCAATAAAAAAATAAAAATTACACTTAACTTCTAATACACAAAATATGCTAGGATATATCCTAGCATATTTTTATCTATTAAATAAATCCAAAATGTTTCATTGCATTATATATTCCATCATCCTCTACATCTGTTGTAATATAATCTGCAATATCCTTTAACTTTTGAGTTGCATTACCCATTGCAATTCCAATATTACAATTTTCAATCATATCATAATCGTTTAGACTATCTCCTACAGCTACTGTATCTTCAACTGAAATATCGAAATATTTTAATATTTTTTTAATACCTGTGAATTTATTTACTCCTTTTGCGATTAGCTCTCCACCTTTTTCATATTTGATTATATAATAATCTTTATCTATTATCTTTTCTAATTCTACTAATTGTTCGTAAGATTCTGTATATACAGTTAATTTATTAATATTGGTTCTGTTTTCAAAATATTCTTCAATACTATGTTTTCTCGGTATTATAAAGTCTATTGCAGAAAATTCATATTTTGTTTGTTCTTTCTTTTCTCTTAATCTTTCAAGATATTCATGTCCTGTATATATTACATCTTTCCTAGAATAGACCATAGTATCGCCTTCAAGTATAAATGGTATATCAAATTTATTTAAGAAATATACTAAATTATCTACCATATGATCAGGTAATACTTTGTTATAAATAACTTCATCTTTATATTTAACATAACCTCCTGCAGCAGCTATCACTCCATCAAAATTAAATTTATAAAAAGTTTCAGGTATTTCTGCATATGATCTACCTGTGCATATAAAAATTTTATGACCATTTTGTTTAAGTAAATTTAATGCTTCGATAGTGCTTGGGCTAATACCTTCTTCATGAGAAAGTAGCGTTCCATCAATGTCAAAAAATATATATTTCATAATTAACTCCTTTTCATTAAAATAGAAATATTAATTTATCAAAAAATTCTACTAATGATTGCAAAAAATTGTCAATAAATGTGGCTTTTGGTATATATTCCTTATTGATTAAATTTATTGTATCAATTACTTCTCCATTATATCTTAAAGTTGCTTGTCCTAACACCTCTCCATCTTCATATGGAGCAGTTTTACTTTCATCAATAGTATATTCTACATCCATAAAAAATCTTATAGGCATTAACTTTTTAAAGCTTCTTTCAGGATACAATGGTATTTCTCTTTGATTTGTAGTATAGTCCATTTTATCAATCAAAGGAATATTTGGATTTAATTCTGTTCTCATAATATAATTATTCACTACATAATTATATACTCCCCTAGAAACTTCATCTCTTACTTCTTTAGTCTCTGCTCCAATCACTACTGAAATTAATTTATAATCTTGAGTTTCATTATCTAATTTCATATCAAATAAAGCAGTATATCCAAATAATGCCTCAGGAGTACTGCCAGTCTTTAACCCTATTCTTGACTTAATTTCACCGAGTGGAATAGTTGATTCAGCACTATAATTTCTATATGGAATATTAAAAGTTTCTACTTTACCATATTCCATTACTTCAGGATAAGTATTTAAAACATAAACTGACAATTTATATAAATCCTTAGCAGACATTACATTTAATTTTACTTCACCTTTATCATCTTCTGGATATTCTGTTATACCTGAAGGATTTACAAAGTTTGCAGTTTCAAGCCCAAGTTCTTTAGCCTTTTCATTCATCTTGGATACAAATTTATCAAGTGAACCATGAGTGTGAATTGCAATAGCATTTGCGGCATCATTGCCTGAAATAATCATCATACCTGCTATTAAATCTTCTAATTTAAGTTTTTCTCCTTCATTTAACTCTAATCTTGAATAACCAAATAAATTTAATTCAGCAGATTCTTTAGTTATTTTAACTTCATCATTTAGTGATATATTTCCATTTTTAACTTCTTCCATAACTAATAAATATGTCATAATCTTTGACATAGAGGCTATAGGAAGAGCTTCATTTTCATTTTTTTTATAAAATTCCAAGCCTGTATCTACATCTGCAGCATAAATTGCTTTAGTTTGATCTTCATATAAAATAGTATATGCATTAGCTAAATTTAAATTAACAAATAATAGTATAAATACTAACAATAATACTAATCGTTTTTTCATAATTTACCTTTCTTTGTAATATCTACATACTTAGTAAACATTCTATTATATAAATATGTAAATATCAATATTTTAAATTGACTATTATATTAATATTCAATATAATATACGAAAAGGAAAGGGGCACTTTTTATGATAAAAGAATTTAGAGACTTTATTCAAAAAGGCAATGTTTTAGATATGGCTATTGGTGTTGTTATCGGGGCTGCATTTAAGGCAATTGTTGATTCTTTAGTAGAAGACTTACTTACACCATTATTAAGTGCTTTTACTGCAGGAGTTGATTTTAAGGATTGGGTAGTTTCAGTTGGTAATATAAACTTTGCACTTGGTAATTTTATTAACAATATTGTTTCATTTTTAATTATTGCATTCGTAATGTTCTTAATTGTTAAAGCTTTCAATAAATTTAAAAAGAAAGAAGAAGTAGCAGCACCAAATACTAAAACTTGTCCACATTGTATGGAATCAGTTAATATCGAAGCAACTAAATGTCCACACTGTACTAGTGTATTAAACTAATTATGTTTAGTTTTTTATAAATTTATATTTACCTATTGGATATATATAAAATTTTTATTTTAAATGCTATAATTATTAACTATAAGTAGGAAGAATTAGTTATGAGAAATTTATATATTATTTTATCTAGAACAAATACTAAAGTAGCTAGGACCATTAGAATGGTTGCTAAACAAAATTATTCTCATGTGTCTATTAGCTTAGAAGATGACTTTAGTCATATATATGCATATGGAAGACCTCAGCATAATGCATTTTTGATTGGTGGATTAGTTGAAGAAAGTTTAGATAGATACACTTTAAGAAAAGACAATCCCATTCCAATTAAAATTTTAAAATTTAAAATAAATAATTATCAATATATGTGGATTAAAAATAAAATTAATACTATGTTGAGAAATCCCGAATATATGTATAATCTTTATTCAATAATAACTTATCCAATAACAAAAGGAATTTTTGTAAAAAATGCCTTTACCTGTGTAGAATTTGCAGTGTATATTATGCAGCATTTAGGATATTTGACTGATAAACCAGCTTGCAAATATAAACCAGATGAGCTTTCCGAGATTTTTAATAATTATGCTATCTTTGAAGGCGAAGCAAGAGAAATTCTTCCATATATTTCCGATGATGCTTATTATAAAAAGGCAAACTTTGATTTAATTGTAAAATCTGCATATTCATTTTTAAAAATTTCAAAAAGATCGCTATTTGAGTTTATATAATAATTAAAAGCTATGGAATTGTATTTTTATCAATTCCATAGCTTTTATTATTTTATTCCAACTGCAGCCTTAGCAAGATTATCAGCTACATCGTTGAATTTATCATTTGAATGAGCTTTAACTTTTATAAAACTAATCTCAATCTCTTTTTTCTTTTCATCGATAAACTTTTTATAATTTCGTGTTAATTCTATATTAGTCTTCCATTCCCCTTCTGCCCATGATTTAATACCCATATAATCAAAATGAATATATATCTTCTTCTTAGCTTTTTTAATAGCTAGTTTTATAGCTTCCATCGATCCATAAACTTCACCAGCAACATTTCTTTGTTCTGTATAATGACCTTTTTCTAAAGATCCATTTAACTCTAAAATATTTTCTTTATCAATAAAAACTATGCCATATCCTACTATTTGTTCATAAACATTAAATGACCCATCGACATAGACTATACATTCATCCTTTGATAAATTTTGAAAATCAATTTTATTAATATCTTTATTTTCCATGAAATCCTTAGCTTCTTCTAAAGTTTTAAATGATTTATAAATGGCATTTTTATAGCCCATCACTTGAGCTTTAGCTTCATCCCAAGTTTCATATATTCCAACTTTCTTTCCATTTCTGACTGCATAATATTTTTTACTCATAATACTTTAAATTTGGTTGTTTACTACTATGAGCCATTCTTGATGCTGCTGCTGCTGCAATTGCAGCTACTATGTCATCTAAGAAAGTGTTTACTTTTCCATTCTTTTCTTTATCTAATTTATCTATAATACCTATTTTTCTTTTGTCTAGATAACCGAAATTTGTTAAACCAATAGAACCATATAAATTAACTATTGATAATGGTAGAATTTCGTCAATACCATAAAGTCCTTCATCAGATTTAATAATGGAAAGTATAGGTTCTGCAAGTTGGTCTTTTTCAGCTAATTTATCAATTTCTATTCCTGTAAGTACTGCATGTATTACTTCCCTTTTACCTAAAACTTTGTTTAAACTATATAAGCAAAATTCAATTGATAAATCAGATATATATGGTGCTTGCAATTCATATACTATATCTGCTATATCCTGTATTTCTACTCCTCTATCTGAAAGAGCTTTTATCGTTAATTCTTGTAATTCTTCTATTGAAAACTTATTTTTTTTACTAAGATTACCCATTAAACCTCCTAATATCCTGGCTTTTCTAACATAACGAACATATTTTTCTTATATTCTTCTACACCTGGTTGATTGAATGGATTTACTCCTAGTAAGTATCCAGATACCCCTATCGCATATTCGAAGAAATAAATCATCTTTCCTAAATTATATTCATCAATTCTTTCTAAATGTAAAATCATATTTGGAACATTTCCTGTTACATGAGCTTTTGTCGTTGCTATAGATGCAATCTTATTTACTTCATCAACCGTCTTTCCAACAAGATAATTTAATCCGTCCAAATCTTCATCATCTTCTTTGATGTCAAGATCATAATCTACACTATCAACTGTGATTATAGTTTCAAAGATATTTCTCTTTCCTTCTTGAATCATTTGTCCAATTGAGTGTAAATCTGTTGTAAATATAACTGATGCTGGGAAAATACCTTTTCCGTCTTTACCTTCAGATTCGCCACATAATTGTTTCCACCATTCAGCAAAATATCTTAATTTTTCTTCATAAGCTCCTAAAATTTCGATATCTTTGCCTTCTCTATGAAGTAAATTTCTCATTCCAGCATATAACAATGCCCCATTTTGTTCAAAATCTTTTGCTAAAATTTCTTCCCTAGATGCTTGTGCACCTTCCATCAATTTTTGAATATTGATTCCTACAGCTGCAAGTGGTAATAAACCTACTGCAGATAATACTGAAAATCTGCCTCCAACATCATCAGGTACAACAAATGTTTCATAATCCATATTTGTGGCTAATGTCTTTAACGCCCCTCTTTGTCTATCTGTTGTAGCAAATATTCGTTTTTTAGCTTCTTCAGGTGAGTATTTCTCTTCTAATAATTCCTTAAAAATTCTAAAGGCGATAGCTGGTTCTGTGGTTGTACCAGATTTAGATATGACATTAATTGAAAAATCCTTATCCTTAAGATATTCTTTTATATCATAAATTTCAGTTGAAGATAGATTATTTCCAACAAATATTAATTCTGGTTTTGTTCTTTTATATGGATTTCTAAGTGCTTCATATACAGCTTTTGCTCCTAAATATGATCCACCAATACCTATGGCTAAAATGACATCAGAATTAGATCTAATTTTTTCTCCTGCTTTGAGAATTCTTTCAAATTCTTCTTTATCATAATCAACAGGTAAATCAATCCATCCTAAAAAATCATTACCCTCGCCTTCTCTTCCGAGAAGTTTTTCATTAGCTTTAACTACTTCTTCTTTTATACTAGATAATTCATCTATATATAAACTATGCTCTAAATTTAACTTCATCTTAAATTCCTTTCTTTTTTATTAATAAGATTGCTATATCGTCTTTCTGGATGTGATTTCGAAATACTTCCAAATCTTTTACTAATTTTGTCACAATCTCGTCTTCATTTTTATTTTGTTGAATCCATTTTACTAATCTACTTTCATCAAAGTACTGTCCCTTATAATTTTGGGTATCAGTTAT
>JAEZZB010000075.1 GCA_023442495.1 Bacillota bacterium | reverse complement strand
ATATACATAAAATTTTTAAAAATTAAAAATTTAAGATTAGACTGTAATGTCTAAATTTAGATATTTAAAAAAAATGGTGGTGTGTAGACTAGATCTAACTAATCTGCAACACCACCATTTTTTTTTGCAAACTGTTACATAATAATGGTATTATATATGAGAATACTAATTTGGAGATTTTATGAATTTAAATATAGATAAAGATATTTTATTTAGCATTATTAATATGAAACTAAGGGATTTCTATAGTGATTTGGATGATTTAATATTATCTGAAGATATTGATAAGGATATATTACTACAGAAGTTTAAGGAATACGGTTTTACCTATAATAAAGATATTAATCAATTAAAATCTTTGAATTAAATACATAGGAGGGGGAAATGTATTCAAAGTTTTTCAAGAAACAAAAAATGATGAGAACTGTTCTTATCGCAAGTGCTCCACTTGTTGTATATGGTATATACGTTTTTGGTTGGAGAGTACTTGCACTATTGCTTTGTAATATGATTGTTGCTTCTTTAGTAGAGTACATATCAGAAAAAACATTATATAAGAAGAAACAAATAAGTGAAGCGGCATTAGTAACAGCTACATTATTTACACTTACTTTACCACCATCACTTCCATTTTGGATTTCAGCGGTAGGAGTTGCATTTGCAATTTTCTTTAGTAAAGAAGTGTTTGGAGGATTTGGTAAAAATGTATTTAATCCGGCTATTGTTGGTAGAGCATTTATTTTACTAAACTTCCCGGCATATATGACACATTTTAATATTCCGGCAAATGGAGATAAATTAATAAATGGTTTAGCAGGATTTGCTAAATGGGTAACTCCAGGACTGGATACTATCGGTAGTTCTACACCAATGTTAAGTTTACGTTATTCAGGACAAATTCCAGGATATTCAAATTTATTCCTTGGAAATATATCAGGGTCAATAGGTGAAATCTCAACACTATTAATTATATTAGGTGGAGCTTATATGATTTATAAGAAAGTAGCATCATGGGAAATGGTTGTTGCATCATTTATAGGTTTCTTTGCAACATCTTATATACTTATAGCTTTAGGATTTGGACAAAATGTATTTTCACCAATTGATGGTGTATTGATGGGTGGATTTGTATTTGGTACATTCTTTATGGTTACAGATCCAATTTCTGCACCTAAACAAATACAGGCAAAATGGTTTTATGGAATATTGATTGGTGCATTAGTTGTGGTTATTAGATCATTTACATCTTTTGTTGGTGGCGTAATGTTTGCAATACTTATTGCTGAAGTAATTACTCCAATAATTGACTATATTTTCCAACAAAGAAATAAAAAGAAAAGATTAGCAGCGAAGGGAGCATAATATGAAATTTAATAAGAAATCATTATTATATTCTGTAGTTTATATGATAGTTTTAGCTGCTGTTTTAACTTTCTTCTTAGCTTTAATAAATTTACAAACAAAAGATTTAGTTGAAAGAAATGTTAAATTAAAAGAAGAAAGAGGATTACTATATGTTTTAGGTATAAAAAATGACAGTACACCTGAAGATGTAGTTAAGAAAATTGAAGAAAATGTAGAACAAACAGGAGATACTTTTAATGATAAACCAGTATATGTTTATAAATCAGGCGACGAAATAAAAGCATATGCATTTACTATTAAAGGAAGTGGTTTATGGGGACCGATTGAAGGTATTATAGGTATAAGTCCTGATTTTAAGGAAACAACAGGAATAGATTTTCTAGATCAAAGTGAGACTCCTGGACTTGGTGGACGTATTTCTGAAGATCAATATAAAGAACAATACAGAGGTGCCGAAGTTAATGATATTAGAGGATCAGTTGATGTAATTTCTGGTGCTACAGGAACTTCAAATTCAGTTTATAAATTAGTAGATACAAATATAGCTGAATTTGTTAAAAGTCAAGGAGGTAATTAATGGCAAAATACACTAAGATCATTAAAGACCAATTATTATATGATAATCCTGTATTATTACAAGTTATTGGTATTTGTTCAGCTTTAGCTGTAACCAACAATGCTTCAAACTCACTTGTAATGGGACTTGCTTTAATATTTACAACAGGTTTATCATCATTTGTAACATCATTATTAAAAGATATTACACCAAATCATATAAGAATGGTTATGCAAGTATTTGTTATTTCATTTTTTGTAATAATCGTTGACTTATTCTTAAAAGCTTTTATGCCAGAAATGTCTGAAACATTAGGACCTTACGTTGGGTTAATTATTACAAACTGTATCATAATGGGTAGAGCTGAAGGCTTTGCTATGTCAAATCCACCACTTGCATCATTAGTTGATGGTGCAGCTGCGGGTGCTGGATATACACTTGTACTTTTAGCAGTTGCTATAATTAGAGAATTATTAGGATTTGGTACAGCGTTTGGAATTAGAATTTTACCAGAAACATTCACATCATGGTCACTTATGATAATGCCTCCGGGAGCATTCTTCATTTTACCTATAATAATGTGGATTATGCATAATTACATTAATAAAAATGAAAAAAAGGGAGGTAAATAATGCAAATTAGTCCTTTAGTTATATTTTTTGCATCAATATTTACATCTAATATGATATTTTCTAACTTTTTAGGTATGTGCTCATTTATAGCAGTTTCTAAAGAAGTTGAAACAGCAGCAGGACTTGGACTTGCAGTTACATTTGTATTATCAATTACAACTGTGCTTAACTATTTTATGAATCAATTACTTATATCATTGGGTTTAGAATATTTAAGTTATATAATTTTCATTATAGTTATTGCTGCTTTTGTACAAGTATTAGAAATGATTTTAGAAAGATATATTCCTAATTTATATTATGCATTGGGAATCTTCCTTCCACTTATTACAGTTAACTGTGCTATTTTAGGGGTTACATTATTTATGGTTGCTAGAAATTATAATTTTTTACAATCATTAATGTTTGGAATTGGTTCTGGTTTAGGGTGGGCTCTTGCTATCGTTTGTATGGCAGGCATTAGACAAAAATTCAAAGAAACTAATATTCCAGCTGGATTACAAGGTGCACCAATAACTTTAATTATTACAGGTATCATGGCTATGGCATTTATCGGATTTTCCGGTATGGTGTCAATTCAATAGTAAAGGAGAAATAAATGGGTGAAGTATTAACTACAACTGGTATTATAGCTCTTATTTCAGCAGCTTTTGCTATACTATTGAGCTTAGCAGATAAGTTTTTAAACAATTATGGTATTGTTACATTAAATATTAATGAAGAAAAAGATTTACAAGTTGAAGGCGGTCAATCTTTATTAAATACATTAAAGCACGAAAAAATATTTTTACCATCTGCTTGTGGTGGTAAGGGAACTTGTGCATATTGCAAATGTAGAGTAAATCAAGGAGGTGGTCCAGTACTAGCTACTGAAAAACCATTCTTATCAGCTCAAGAAGAAAAAGATAATGTAAGACTTGCATGTCAGGTAAAAGTAAAGAATAATATAGATATTGAAATTCCCGAAGATTTATTCAATGTTAAAGAAATTGAAGCTGAAGTTGTTGAAAAGCTTCCAATGACTGATAGAATTGTTAAAATTAGATTTAAATTACCTGAGGGTGAAACAATTAATTTTAAACCTGGACAATTTATGCAATTACAATCTAAGCCATATCCAAAAGGTCCAGATTATATGGCACAAGATGAATCATGGGATAGAGCTTATTCAATCGCTTCTTCAGCAAATGATCATGGTCATATTGAATTATTAATTGGTCAAGTTCTTGAAGGTAGAGTTTCAACATATGTTCACAAAATACTAAAAGAAGGTGATAAAGCCACTTTAATTGGTCCATTTGGTGATTTCTATTATAGCGATGATGATAGTGAGGAAATCATAATGGTAGCAGCTGGTACTGGTTTTGCACCTATAAGATCAATTCTTTATCATATGCTTGACAATGATATTCAAAAGAAAGCAAGATTTTACTTTGGTGCAAGAACAAAAGATGATTTATTCTTGCTAGATGAAATGAAGATGTTTGAAGAAAAATTACACGATTTCAAATTTATGCCAACATTATCTAAGCCTGCTGAAGATGACAAGTGGACAGGAGATACAGGTAGAGTAAATAACTCAATCGATAAATATGTAGATGAAAATACAAAATATTCAGCATATCTATGTGGATCTCCGGTAATGATTCAAGGTATTGTAAAATCTTTACTTGCTAAAAATGTTGATGAAGATCGTATATTCTACGATGAATTCTAATAAAATTTATTTTAGTCCTAAGAAATAAATCTTAGGACTTTTAGTTTTTTTTTGATTAATTAAATTCTATGAATTTAAATTCAAATAGAAATTAAGAAAGTTATTTATACTGTGAATTGAAAATGTTAATTATATTAATTAAATATATATTGTAAAACTATATATTATTAACAATAAAAAAATGTTTGCTATTGGAAATTTTTGGAGTAATAGTTTTTAGAAAATATATATTATATACTACTTGATTTTATTACATTTTTAGTGATAAAATTTATTTTTAAGTATACCATAAAAATTGGGGGGAGGATATATGATCATAAATATTTATCATACAAATGATATTCATAGTAATTATGAATTCTTAAGAAGAGTTCATGCTTATATTAGAGAAAATAAAAAGGAAAATGATTTATATCTTGATAGTGGTGACTTCCTAGATGTATCAAGCTTATTAGTCGAATCTGATGGTGGAATTTCTGCTATGAAACTTTTTATGGACGCTAAGCTTGATTGTATGACTATTGGGAACAATGAAATAGATCTTGGTCTATTTAATTTAGAAAAACTAATAGATGAAGGCTTTCCTATCATTTCCGCAAATATTTATAGTGACGAATTAAAACCGCTAAGAAATCTAAGAAGATCAATGATTATTGAAGTAGCAGGTATTAAGTTTTTAATATTAGGAGTATCACCATATTTTAGTAATAATCTAAAGTATTCATCCTATAATACTTTCTATATGTTAAATGAAATCTTATCTACAAATCCAGTAGAGGAATTAAAAAAAGAATTTAAAGAATATGAAGGAAAATATGACCATGTAATATTTCTTTCTCATAGTGGACATTATGTAGACGAATATCTAAAAGAATTTTTCAAGTTTGATTTAATATTATCTGGGCACACTCATGTAATTATTAATCAAGATAATTATACTATGTCTGGAAAAGGAGATAAACTGGGAAAGATTGTGATAGATGTAGATAAAAATAATCTAACTGTAATGGAAAATATTCAAATTGATTTGCCAAAAGTAGAAAACGAAAGATTTGATAAAATTTTTATTGAAAAAATGAATTTTGCAGAAAAAATATTATCTAAAGAAATTACTGCAAAAGATGATTTAGAATTTGATCCATTTAATGAAAATAGATTAATTAATTTCTTATGTGATGCTTTATATAAACATTATGATGTAGATTTTGCAATTATGCATAATGGAATATCTGAAGGTCCTCTTTTAAGACCCGTGTCAAAATTTATGATTCATAAGAATTTCCCATCTAAACTAAATCCTACTACTTTTACAGTTAAAGGTTCAAATTTGAAAACATCAATATTACAATCATTAGATAATGAATTTATTCAACAAAGTGGATCTGGCTCTGGATTTAGAGGCACTGTGCTTGGAACCTTAGGATTTTCCCATAATGTGAAAGTTAAACTTTATCCATTTTTAGTAACTATAAATGGTAAAGAGCTTGATGATGAAAAAATTTATAAAGTTGTAAGTGATGACTATTTACAAAGGGGTACTGGATATACAAGTCTTAGAACATTTGAGAATATAAAGCATGATAAATATTTTATTAGAGATTTTTTAACTTTATATCTTGAAGATGATGAAATTTATGAACAATCTAAAATCAACCGTATCGAAAAATAGTTTTAATTTTCACTTAAAGGGTATTTATAATTTGTAAGCAATTACTTATATAAAATAAATGGGGGGAAATATGAAAAGAATAGCAGTTTTGATTGAAAATTTATTTGATGATGAAGAATTAATCGTTCCATATCATAGACTAAGAGAAGATTACGAAGTAGTTTTAGTAGGTACAGAAGCTAATAAAGAATACAAATCAAAATCAGGTTTTGTTAAGAAAAGTGATGTAGCATCAAAAGATGTGAAAGCTTCTGATTTTGACGGCGTAGTTATTCCTGGTGGATTCTCTCCAGATTATATGAGAAGATCTAAAGACACTGTAAATTTTGTAAAAGAATTACATGAACAAGAAAAACCTATTGCTGCAATATGCCATGCAGGTTGGATGCTTGCAGAATCACTAGATCTAAATGGTGTTAAAATGACATCAACAGCTCCAATTAGAAAAGACATGGAAAATGCTGGAGCAAATTGGGTGGACGAAGAAGTTGTAGTAGACAACAATATCGTAACTTCAAGAAGTCCATTAGACTTACCTGCATTTATGAGAGAATTCATTAAACTTGTAAGATAGAATAAAATTAAATATATAAGTCGGTGGGGTACAATTGCAGTTTTTGCAATTGTACCCTTCTGTTTTTTTGATAGTTTTAAGTAAAAGTCTGATACTTTTGTAAATGATAATATTCAAATGTAAGTAAGTGACTAAATAAATAAGTAAGATTTGGTAAAATAGTAAATATTATCATTTGGAGGATACACTGGAATATTTACTAGTAACAGACTTACGCTTTAAGGTGGAAAGTCTAGAAGATTTACCTACACTAAAAACAATTATGGATACAAATAACTTAAAACCAAACTTTAGCGAACTAGCTAGAGAACTAG
>JAEZZB010000113.1 GCA_023442495.1 Bacillota bacterium | reverse complement strand
AAAATGATAAAATTAAAATTTCATCTATTTATAGAAATTTGGCTACATTTACAGATGCGGATATTGTTTTGAAAAGTGTTGGTCAAGATGGTGTTGCTTACTATCAGCTAAATAATGAAAATCATATTCATCAAATTATTTGTACAAACTGTGGTAAGACAATAGATTTAGATCATTGTCCAGTTCATGAAATTGAAAAGAAAATTGAAGAAGAAACCGGATTTAAGATAACCGGTCATACTTTTGAATTTTCCGGACTTTGTTCAGACTGTCAAAAATAATAAATTAATATTATAAGTTTAATTATTCTATTTTATATACAAATCTATATTAATTTCTTATATATTTTTTGTTTTTATCTTTTTATTCAAATGGTATCATATATAAAGATACCATTTGAACTTTTTAAAATTCTTTTGATTTTATGTAAATAATATAGATAATTTTGAACTTTTTAAAAATATGTATTTAAATATAATATTTTCAACTTTTATTAGAATAATTCATAAATATATTACATTTACTTAACAAAATAATTTTGCTTTTTGACTTTTTAATTATTTATTATTTAGCCAAATATACTAATTTTTTTACTCTTTATTAATTTATTACTTATAAGTTCAAATTAAAAAAGAGTTGGCGTTAAAGTGATACTAAAAGTTGAACTAAAAATAATTGTTAAAAGTCCACTTTATTTCCCAACTCTCTTAAATAATCTATTCTAACCATTTAGGGTTATATCTAGTAAAATCTTCATATGAATTAAAGATAAAATCTATTATTTCTTGATATTCTAAAAGTAAATCTTCATCACTAGAATTTACTTTACTTTTTTCTACAATTAAATCAATCGTATATTTTGCTGAATAATATGTGAATAGTTTATATATTTTTTTCGAATTTAGATTTTTAAACTTAGCTTCAAAAATTTTTTTAGCTAAACTAGGCTTATAATAAGCTAAAGTATTTAGTTCAACTAAGTCAATAATTTTATCTCCTAATTTCTCATCTATTTCATAATTTAATGTTAAGTCATCATTTATAATGAGATTAAAAAGTGAATTTCCTTTAATTAGTCTTGAAACAGATCTATCTTTTAATAAAAAAGTATTTGAGTTTAACAAATCTATTAAAACATAATCTTTTAGACCTTGATTTTTCATCAATCCATGCTTAAATAGAGATAAATTTATTTCATCAGTGAATTCTTGTTTCCAATTCACAGTTGAATCCTTAACTTCATGTACTTCTAAAAGCAAAGAAGAAATATTCTTTGTAAAAATAATTTCTTCTTCATTTGTAAGATTATTTATTTTTTTTAAGAAATCATTATGAATGGAATTCGTCATTTTTTTCCTTTAATAAAACTCTTATATCATCTAATTGTGATAATGATAATGCTTTTTGTGCAAACTGTTGAGCTTCACTTAAATTTGCATTATTGATAACGGATTTTATCAAACCAACTTTAGAGCTAACTGCAGAGAACTCATCAAGCCCCATACCTAATAATAAATAAGTTGCCTGAACATCAGATGACATTGAACCACACATACCAGTCCATTTACCGTACTTGTGTGAAGCATCTATTACTTGTTTTATAGCTCTAAGTACTGCAGGATTGAAATAGTCATATAGATGTGAAATTTTTTCATTTCCTCTATCTACTGCAAGTATATATTGTGTTAAGTCATTAGTTCCAATACTAAAGAAATCGCAATTTTGAATCAAATCTTCAGCAACAAATACAGAAGCAGGAGTTTCTATCATGATACCAACTTCTATATTTTCATTAAAGTCATGTCCTTCTTGTCTCAATTCATCTTTAAATTCTTCAATGTATTCTTGAACAGTTTGTATTTCTTTAACACTAATTATCATTGGTAAAAGTATTTTAACATTTCCAAATGCACTGGCTCTTAAAATAGCTCTTAGCTGAGTTCTTAATATATCTTTTCTATCAAAACCAATTCTTAAAGCTCTCCATCCTAAGAATGGATTTTCTTCTTTTGGAAATTCGAAATATTTAAGTCCCTTATCTCCACCTATGTCAAGAGTTCTAATAATTAAGGGTTTACCTTCTAATAATTCAGCTGCTTCTTTATAAACTGCAAATTGATCATCTTCTGTAGGAAAATCATCACCTTCCATATATAGAAATTCAGTTCTAAATAATCCAACACCTTCAGCGCCGTCTTCAAGAGCAAGTTTAAGATCTTCAATACCTCCTATATTAGAAACAACTTCAAGAGATTTACCATCTAATGTAACAGGTTTTTCAAATTTATATTTTTCTGCAAGTTCCTTACTAGCTTTCATAGAAGCAAACTTAGCTTCATAATCTAATACTGTCTTTTCATCAGGATTTAAGATAACAACGCCTTCTAAAGCATCTAATATAATTAAATCATCATTCTTTAGTTTAGATCTAATATCTTTCATGCCAACTACAGCAGGAATACCCAAAGTTTGAGCAATAATTGATGAATGAGATGTCTTACCACCTAATTCCATAACTAAACCTAATACATGTGCTTTATCCATTGTAGAAGTGTCAGTTGGAGTTAATTCTTCAGCTACAATAATATAGTTATCATCTAATGATGATAAATTTTTTGGTGTAATACCTTTTAATTTATACATGATATTTTCACCAATATCTCTATAATCTGCTGCTCTTTCTTTAAGATATGCATCATCCATCATTTCAAATACAAAAGCCATTTCTTGAATAGTAGAATGCAGTGCAAATTCAGCATTAAATAGAGAATTTTGTATTTTATCAGTTGTCATTTCAACTAATGATGGGTCAGATACCAATTCAATATGAGCATTTCTTACTTCATTTTCAGCATCAGTAGTTATTTTTCTATTTTTTAATTCATCAGAATATTCTTGAATCGCTTTATTTAATCTATTTAATTCATTTTCAACTTCAGAAGCTAAAATATTTTCTTCATTTAATTCAATTTGAGTTTTTTCAAATAAATATACTTTACCTATTGCAACGCCATCAGAAGCCGCAATTCCTTTAAATCTTTCAGTCATGATATCTCCTATAAAAATAAGGATACTCATAGGTATCCTTAAACAATTAATCAGTTAAATTTGAAATGAATTCAACTACTTTATCTACATTTTCTTCTTCATTTTCACCAGTAACTCTAACTGTGATTTCTGTGTCTTTAGATATACCTAGACTCATAACACTAAAAATACTTTTAGCATTAGCTACTTTACCTTCTTTTTCTAACTCAACTTCACCAGGTATGCTTTTTACAAATTGAACCAAAGCTGCTGCTGGTCTAGCGTGTAAACCTGTTTCATTTAGTACAATAACTTTTTTTTCTGCCATTATTTCCTCCAAAATTTATTTATTTTACGGTATCTCGTTTCATTATTTCGTGATTAAGACTCACAGATTGATTGAAATCTAATTCCTCACCTATCATTTTAATTAATACACGTACAGCAATTGCTCCTATGTCATAATATGGTAGTCTTACTGTTGTAAGGCTAGGTCTATATAGCCTTGAAATTTCGGTATTTCCAAATCCTGATACGGAAAATTCATCTGGAACTTTTATATTTTTATCATAGCAATAATGTAATATACCAAGAGCAATACTATCAGTTTCAGCTAATACACCTGTAATATTATTATTTCTTAGTTTATTAATATTATTTTCCATAAATTTATAACCATTTTCTATTTGATTATCTTCTACAGAAAATACAAAAGCTTCTAATGAATTTTTTTCTACAGATTCGTTAAATCCATTTTCCTTCAATTCAGAAGCTGAGAATGATCCTCTAGTTTTAACATAGCATAGATTTTTGTGTCCTTTTTCCACAAAATAATCAGTTAATGATTTCATTGCTTTTTTGTAATCTATACTTACTGTCTTGAATTCATCTGGACTATAGAAAGTATCCAATAATATATATGGAATTTCGTATTCTTTGATGGAATATAAAATTTCATTGTTAATCTTTTCAGATATAACTATAATACCTTCTACTTGTTTAGATGATAAGAATTCAACCGCTTTCTTTTGAGTTTCAAAATCACCAAATGTTGAATAAAGAAGAATATCATATCTGTACATTTTACCAATTTCATCTATTCCTCTTATATACTGCGCCATATATTCATACCCTATATCATCCAAAATAATACCTATTGTATTTGATTTCTTCATGACAAGAGATCTGGCTAATTCATTAGGTTTATAGCCAAGTTTTTGTATGGCTCTATTAACAGCTTCAGTCTTTTCTGGTGAAACTTTTCTAGTACCATTAATTACTCTTGAAACTGTTGAAATAGATACACCAGCAAGATTTTTAACATCTTCCATTGTTGGTTTTCTAGACATAATTTCCTCCTAATAGCATTTCCTATATTTTAACATAAAAAACCTTTTCATTCAATCATTTATTAGTCGGGCAGTTTTCATTATGACACATAACTAAATCTATTTTTCTATTTTTCTTATGAATCATCAAGTCTCCGCATGTTTTGCAGATTTCTCCCGTTGGTTTATCCCATGACGACCAGTCACATTTAGGCCAATTATCACAACCGTAAAATAATTTATGATTTTTTGACACTTTTTCTATAATATTACCATTACATTTTGGGCATTTTATACCTAATGAAATTACAATATTTTTAGTATAGGTGCAATTCGGAAAATTTTCACATCCAATAAATTCACCATTTCTACCATGTTTATATAATAGGCTTCCACCGCATTCAGGACATTTTTCTCCTGTTGGTTTATCAACTACTTTATAATCTTTTGTAGATTCTGTTGCTTTTTCAAGTTTTGGTTCAAATTGTCCATAGAAATCCGCAAGTAGTTTTTTCCAATCAACTTTATCTTCTTCTATTTCATCAAGACTTGTTTCCATATTTGCAGTAAAGTCTTCATTGATAATTTCATCAAAATATTGTAATAGTAAATCAGTTACATTAAAACCTAACTCTGTAGGTAATATAGATTTATTATCAAATTCAACATAATTTCTATTTATCAAGCTTCTTATTATTGAAGAATATGTTGATGGTCTACCTATTCCATTTTTTTCTAACTCTTTTACCAAAGAAGCTTCTGTAAATCTAGCTTTTGGTTTTGTAAAATGTTGATTTTTTTCTAATTTATCATGGTGGAATTTATATTTCTTATTCATATTTGGAAGTTCAATGCTCTTATCATTTGTTCTCCATACTTTTGTGAAGCCATCAAAAGTAATAATTGAACCATTTGCTCTAAATATTTCACCATTATTTTCTATATCATATCTTGTTGAAAGATATTTACTATTTGTCATTTGAGATTGGACAGTTCTATCCCATATTAATTTATATAGTTTATATTGATCAGCAGTTAAATAGTCGCGTATGCTGTCAGGAGTTCTGTTTATAGAAGAAACTCTTACAGCTTCATGAGCATCCTGAGCATTAGCTTTTTTATTATTGTATTTTCTACCACGTGAAGCATATTCCTTACCATAATTTTCTTTAATAAATGAAATTGCTTCATTAATAGTAGTATCTGAAAGTCTAGTTGAGTCAGTTCTCATATAGGTAATCAATCCAACAGATGCAGAACCCATATTTATACCTTCATATAATTGTTGTGCAACTGACATAGTTTTTGACGTTGAAAAATATAGTCTTTTTGATGCTTCTTGTTGCATAGTTGAAGTAGTAAAAGGTTCATATGGTTTTCTAGATCTTTCACTGACTTGTTTATCATAGATAGTATATTCATTACCTAATTTTGATATAACTTTGTCAGTTTCTTTTTCATCTGATAACTTTATTTCTTTTATTTTATCATCTATGAGTATTCCGAAATATTGTCCTTCAAATTTAATTTTATCAACTGTAGCAAGTAAATCAATCGTCCAATATTCATCAGGTTTAAAATTTCTTATTTCATTTTCTCTATCAACAATTAATTTCAATGCTACAGATTGTACTCTTCCTGCTGATAAACCACTCTTAACCTTCTTCCAAAGTATTGGTGATAATTTATAACCAACTATTCTATCTAAAATTCTTCTTGCTTGTTGAGCATCGACTAAATTCAAATCTATTTTTCTTGGATTTTTAATTGCATTTTTAACAGCATCTTCAGTTATTTCGTGAAATACAACCCTATTTTTTTGATTTATATCAAGACCAAGTAAATGTGATAAATGCCAAGCTATTGCTTCTCCTTCTCTATCTGGGTCAGAAGCTAAGTATATATTATCGGCCTTATCGGATTCTTTTTTTATTTCATTTATAATCTTTGCTTTACCACGAACTTTAATATATTCTGGTTCAAAATTATTTTTTATATCTACTCCAAATTTGCTTTTTGGTAAATCTCGTAAATGTCCAACTGAAGCCATAATCTTATAATTACGACCTAAAAATCTACTCAATGTTTTAGCTTTGGTTGGAGATTCAACTATTACTAAATTTTTAGCCATCTACATCCCTACTCTCTTTATACTTAGTTCATTATATCAAATCAAATAATACCATATAAAAAATAAATTACAAAATTAATTAATCGTATATAAATTATCTTTTACATTATAAATATATCCTTTAAATTCTAATTGTAAAATTATGGAATATAATTCATTTATTGGAATTTTTGATATATTATATATTTCATCAATAGATAATATATCATTTTTCAACAAATTTAAAATTTTCATCATTTTATCTTCTGCATGCAAATTATCTCTCACTTCAATTTTACATTTTTCTTTTATAAAATCTAATTCTTGTAATAAATCATTTGCTTCTGTAATGGGTTTTGCACCTCTTTTTAATAATTGATTTGTACCCAATGAATTTATTGAATTTATATTTCCAGGTACTGCAAATACATCTCGATTTTGTTCTATTGCATATTTAGATGTTACTAAAGATCCACTTTGATTCATTGCTTCTACAACAATTGTTGCATATGAAAGACCAGAGATTATTCTATTTCTAAATATAAAATTTCTCTTTATTGGCTGAGTTCCTAATGGAAATTCAGATAATAATAGACTATTTTTCATTCTATCATATAGATTTAAATTAGTTTTAGGATATTTTATTTCTAGAGATGATGCCAGAACCCCTACAGTTGGAATATTATTATCAAGTGCAGTATTATGAGCTTGAAAATCAATACCCAAAGCCATACCAGATACAATGTTTACATTATAATTTCTAAAACCATCTACTATTTTTTTTGTAGCATAAAGTCCATATTCTGAAGGTTTTCGCGTTCCAACTACTGATATACAATTTTCCAGAGATTCAATATCCTTACCTTTATAATATAAAATTGATGGAGCATCATAAATGTTTCTTAAAATATTAGGATAATTCTGATCTAATATAGTGACATATTTTATATCAAATTTTTGTAAATTATATTTTACACCATTTATACTTAATTTTTGAAAAGTATCTAAAATTCTTATTTTATCTTGACTATTTAAAGATGAAATATGCTCTAAATTATTTGTCTTAAAATCAAAAAATTTGTAAAGCATATTTTCACTTATAATATTTAAAATCTTTAAATTACTTATTCTAGCATAATTTAGAAATAAGATAATATCTCTTTGTGTATCAAACATATTATGCCTCGAATGCGTTTATTATATGACAAATTTCCTTAGTGTCCCAATAACACTCTATCACGTCAAATCTTATATTATGATTATAAAGACAATTTTGATTTACATAGTTTTCAGTAAGCAAAATTAGATTATACTGCTTTTTATAATTAACAGCTTCATTTGCATACAAATATTTATAATCTTTCCTAGTCTTTACTTCTACAACTACTAAAATATCATTTATTGATGCTATTATATCAGCTTCAAAATATCTATATCTATAATTTCTTTCAAGTATCTTATAACCTTTAGTTTCGAGATATCTACAAGCTATTTCTTCTCCTAATTTAGCGATTATTTCCTTTTTCATAATATTTTTTTAAAAAGCTATGTCTATGAATTTCAGTAATACCTAAATTTTTAATTGCTTCATAATGTTTCTTAGTACCATAGCCTTTATGAGCTTCAAACATGTATCCAGGATATTTTTCTGAATAATCAATCATTAAATCATCTCTAAAAACTTTAGCAAGTATTGAAGCACAAGAAATTTGATAAACTAAATCATCACCTGAGATAATTCCAATTTGATCTATTTGAGAATCAATCAATTCAGCATCGATTAAAAGTAAATCAGGCTCTATATGATTTCCACATTTATCTTTAAGGTCCAATACAGCTTTTTCCATTGCAAGAAGACTTGCCTGTCTAATATTGATATCATCTATTATTTTATTATCACAGATACCATATCCTATAGCTAATGCATAATCATAAATATTTGAAGCTAAAATCCTCCTTTTCTTATCAGATAATTTCTTAGAATCCTTAACTTCATCTATTTTCTCTTCACCCATAATTACAGCACAAGCTACAACTGGTCCTGCTATTGGTCCTCTACCAACCTCATCAATTCCACATAGCATTTGATGATTCTTACTTAAATCTAATAAAATGTCTAATTGATTTCTCTGTAATTTTACTCTCATTATACCTCATTATATACTATATACTAATTTAAATACTGCCAATATTATTAAAAATAATTAACATTTTTTATTTGAAATCTTCAACCTTTTCTAATGTAATTCTTCCAATTCTAAGTTTTCTAAAGTCATCAAAAATAATATTTGAAACCTTGAAATAGTCTATTTCTTGGTTTCTCACAATGGAACCAGTTTTTTTCGCTATTTCATCCATTATTTCAATTGTTTCCTTATTGGAATCAATCTTATATCTTTTTTCTAATTTTTCAGATTCATTTTCTTGCATATATTTCAGATAATCAAATGCTAAATCTTCTATATTTAGAATTTCATCTTTTATAGAGCCGGTAAATGCAAGATTTTTCCCATTATCATGTAATTCTAATTTTGGCCAAAGTACTCCAGGTGTATCGAGTAGCATCAAATCGTTATTAGTTTTAATCCATTGATTAGTTCTTGTTACACCAGGTCTATTACCAACTTTTGCACCTTTTCTTTTTGAGATATTATTTATAAATGTAGATTTTCCAACATTTGGAATGCCTACTATCATCATCTTAATAGTCTTATCTTGAATATTTTTTGCATTTCTTTTATCAAAAAGTTCTTTAAGTACTTTTCGTGCAGTTTTATATAATTCATTTGTTTTATTATCTCTAGTAGAATTATACTCAATAACTTCTATATTTTGTTTGTTGAAATATTCAATCCATTTTTTAGTTTCTTTAGGATCTGCCATGTCTGATTTATTAAAAATAATAAGCCTTGGAAAATCTTTAATTATATCATCGATTACTGGATTTCTAGAACTTACTGGTATTCTTGCATCCACAAGTTCACAAACTATATCAACCATTTTCATTGATTCTCTAATGCTATCTAGAGATTTTTTCATATGCCCAGGATACCAATTAATATTCATATATCCTCCTTATTTGAAAAAAAGGTTGAACACTTGTCCAACCTTTAATTTTAATAATCTGTTTTTTCTCTTAATTTAGCTGCCTTACCTACTCTATTTCTTAAGTAGAATAATTTTGATCTTCTAACTTTACCATGTCTTACAACTTTAATATTTTCAACTCTTGGTGAATGTAATAAGAATGTTCTTTCAACACCTACACCATAAGATAATCTTCTTACTGTAAATGCTCTTCTAACACCTTCTCCTTGAATTTTAATAATTGTACCTTCAAACATTTGGATTCTTTCTCTTTGACCTTCTTTTATTCTGTAGTCTATATTTACATAGTCACCAACTCTAAGTTCTGGTAAAGAATCTTTCTTTTGTTCTTCTTCTATTTGTCTTATGATATCCATAATTAATCCTTTCGTATATTATTAATATATTTTTCATATAAATCTGGTCTTTTACGTTTAGTGTTTTCAATACTATTTTGTAATTGCCATTGTCTAATTTTTTCATGATTCCCTGAGAATAAAACTTCAGGTACCTTATGGCCTTCATATTCTCTAGGTCTTGTAAAATGATCATGTTGTAATAGTATATTAAAATGTGAATCTGTCTTAAAAGATTCTTCATTTCCTAGCACATTATCCGTCAATCTTGCAACAGAATCAATTACCACCATTGCTGGTATTTCTCCACCAGTTAATACATAATCTCCAATAGATAATTCAATATCTACATAATTATTTGTTACCCTTGAATCTATGCCCTCATAATGACCGCATAACAATATCAAATGGCTTTTTGAGCTTAAATCCATTGCAATATCATGATTAAATACTCTTCCTTGAGGACTCAAAAATATAACTAGTGAATCATCCGTCTTTACAGATTTTATAGCGTCTACAACTGGTTGCATAGTCATCAACATACCTGCTTGACCACCGTAAACTTCATCATCGACCTTTTTGTGTTTATCTGTTGAAAAACTTCTTATATCGACAATGTTTAATTCAAAATGACCATTTTTGATGGCTTTTCCTATCACACCATATTCATATATAAAATCAAATGAATTAGGAAAAATCGTTAATACATCTATTTTCATTACATACCTTCGATAATTTTTACTCTTAAGTATTTTTCTTCAATATTAACTTCTATAATAAATTCATCTACAGCTGGTATTGAAATTAAACCATCATGAGTTTCAACTTCATAGACATCATTTGCTTCATATTGTAGTACATCTACTAATTTTCCAATTTTATTATTAGATTTATCAATTACATTAAGTCCTATCAAATCTTTTATATAAAATTCATCTTCTTCTAAATCAATTAAATTTTCTGAATCTATAAATATTTCTTTAGATTTAAATTTCATAACATCATTGATATTATCGTAATGTTCGAATTTTACTATGAATACTCCATTATGAAATTTTGAATTAGTAATTTTAATCTCTATAAAATTATCTCCAATATAATAGTTTATGTCTCTATCAAAAGTTTCAATTCCACTTGGTTGAATTTTAACTTCACCTTTAATACCATGTGTATTTACTATTTTACCAACTTTTATTTTTTCCATTATTCTGAATCTTTTGAATCAATATATAAATTAACTTTTTTTTCTTCTTTTATTGCACAAGCTTTTAATATTGATCTAATTGAATTAGCAATTTTACCTTGTTTACCAATCACTTTTCCCATATCATCAGGATTTACAAATAATTTAATATTTACAATACCTTCATTTGATTCTATTTCAACCAAAACATCATCAGGATTGTTTACTAAAGCCTTTGCAATATATTCAACTATCTCTTTCATATTATTCTTCCACAACTTCTTCAGATTCTTCTACTTCTTCAGATTCTTCTACTTCATCTACTTCTTCTGCAGCTTCTTTAGCTAATCTTTCAGCTTCTTCTTTTTCTCTTTGAAGTCTTCTTTCTTCTGCTTCTTTAGCTTTCTTTTCTTCTTCTAATTTCTTATTTTCTTCAACTTGTTTTGCTAAATCTTCAAAGTCTGTCTTTAATAATTTTTCAACAGTTTTTGTAGGTTTTGCACCTACACCAATCCAATAATTAACTCTTTCTGAATCAATCTTGAATACCTTTGGTTCTGAAATTGGATTATAATAACCAATTTCTTCGATAAATCTACCATCTCTTGGTGATCTTTCATCTGCTACAACTATTCTATAGAAAGGTCTCTTCTTTGCACCTAATCTTTTCATTCTAATTTTTACTGCCATTTATTTCCTCCATTAAAAGAATGGGAATCTTCTCTTCTTCCCTTTTTTCAGTTTTTTGTTCATGCCACCCATTTTTTTCATCATTTTCTTAGTTTCATCAAATTGTTTTAATAATTTATTTACATCACCGATCGTTGTACCTGAACCATTTGCTATTCTTTTCTTTCTTGAATTATTTATTAAGCTAGGCTTTTCTCTTTCAGCCATTGTCATAGACTTAATAATTGCTTCAATTCTGTCCATAGCTTTTGGATCAAAATTCATTCCCTTTAGAGATTTACTATTCACACCTGGCAACATTTTAATAATATCTTCAAGTGGTCCAAGATTTTTCATTTGTTCTATATTTTCAAGAAAATCATTAAAATCATATGATTGTTCTCTCAATTTTTGCTCTAATTCTTGAGCTTTTTCTTTATCAAATGCAGATTCAGCTTTTTCAATTAATGAAAGTACATCCCCCATTCCCAATATTCTTGATACTAATCTATCTGGATGGAATTGTTCCAAGTCTTCCATCTTTTCACCAACACCAATAAACTTAATTGGCTTTTGAGTTACTGCTCTTATTGATAAAGCTGCACCACCTCTTGAATCACCGTCAAGTTTGGTCATTAATATACCAGTAATATCTAATCTTTCATTAAAAGTTTCAGCTACTTTTACAGCATCTTGACCAGTCATTGAATCAACTACAAGTATTGTTTCTGTAATGTCTACAGATTTTTTAATGGAATTTAATTCTTCCATTAACTCGTCGTCTATATGTAGACGACCAGCTGTATCGATAATTACTACATCATTGAAATTTTTCTTCGCTTCTTCTATAGCTTTTTTTGAAATTTCAATAGGACTAATCTTTCCAAGTGAAAATACAGGTACATCAACTTGTTTTCCTACTACTTTAAGTTGATCTATAGCAGCAGGTCTATAAATATCTCCTGCAACTAATAATGGTTTTCTACCTTTTTTCTTCAAATGAAGAGCTAATTTACCTGTTTGAGTAGTTTTACCTGCACCTTGTAAACCTACCATCATAATTACTATAGGTGGCTTTGGTGAAGTTTTCAAAGCTTGGTTTTCATCACTCATAAGAGCAATTAATTCTTCATTTACAATTTTTACAACCATTTGTCCAGGAGTTAAGCTTTTCATTACGTCAGCACCGAGTGCTCTTTCTTTAACTTTTTTGACAAAATCTTTAACAACTTTATAATTTACATCAGCTTCTAATAAAGCTAGACGTATTTCTCTCATTGCTTGATCTATGTCAGATTCTGAAAGTTTCCCTTTGCTACGTAGATTACTCATTAAGCTTTGTAATCTATCCGATAAATTTTCAAACATAATTCACTTCCTATTTTAATTTTGAATTAATTTGGAATATCAAATCAATATATTTAGCATATTTATTATCATCCAAATCATCCATGAGTTTCTCTTCTAAACTATCAACTAAACTTTGTAATTCTGACATTCTTTTATATAGACCTAATTTTTCTTCATATTCAATTAAAGCTTTTTCAGATCTCTTAATATTCTCAGAAATACTTTGCTTAGATACATTTTGTAAATCGGCTATCTCTGTCAACGATAGGTCTTCTTCATAATATAGTTCAATAGAGTCATGTTGTTTTTTTGAAAGCAATATACCATAGTATTCAAACAAAATACTAATCATTACATTTTTTTCCATTTATTCTCCTGTCAAGGTCTTTCATTGACTTATTAAGTTTAGCAAAAACTCAATACTTTGTCAACTTATTTTGTTATATTTTAAAAAATAAAAGATCTATTAATTAATGCTATAATATACCACAATTATTCATAGATCTTTAATAATTTATATTAAAATTTTATTTTCTAAACATATCTGCTCATATAAATTATTGCATTCCAAATTCAGTTTTAATTATTTTATATAATTCAGACAATTCTGATATTTCTTTTTTTGCATTAAACCTGTTATGGACATCTCTTTCTGGAATAATAACGCTTATATAATCATCCGTGATTCCAAGTAC
>JAEZZB010000056.1 GCA_023442495.1 Bacillota bacterium | reverse complement strand
ATCCAAAAGTTGAAAATCTAAACGTATAAATTGAAGAAACAAATCAAGAAATTGTTTTTTTAACAAAAATAGTAAAAGGCAAGTCAAATAAATCATATGGTATAGAAGTTGCAAAATTATCGGGACTTCCTGACGAAATAATATTTAGAGCAAATACTATACTGGAAAATATAAATGATAGTCAAATAATTGAGAATGATCAATTAAGCTTTATACCTGATAAAGATTTTAAGATTGAAAGAGATATTTTAATTAAAGAACTATCAAATACTGAAATAGAGAATATGACACCAATACAAGCAATAGAAACTTTAAATAGATTTATAAATAAAGCAAAGGATGTTTAACATGATTAAAGTTTTATCAAATGATACAATTCAAAAAATTGCTGCCGGTGAAGTAGTTGAAAGGCCAGCATCAATTATAAAGGAATTAGTTGAAAATTCAATTGATGCAAATGCAAAAAATATAATGGTAGAAATTAAAAATGGAGGTAAATCATATATAAAAGTATCAGATGATGGATATGGGATTGCCAAAGATGATGTAGAACTAGCATTTGAAAGACATGCTACATCCAAAATAGATGAATTTGATGATCTATATAGCATTTATTCAATGGGATTTAGAGGCGAAGCATTGGCTTCAATTGTTTCAGTATCAAAAGTTATTATGAAGACAAAAACTTCGGACGAAAATGTCGGGACTCAAGTAAAATATGATAATAATGTCTTAATCGAAAATAAAAGTATAGGTATGAATAAAGGCACATCAATAGAAGTCTTTGACTTATTTAAATATATACCAGTTAGACAAAAGTTTTTAAATTCAGATATTGCTGAATCAAATAAAATAACTGAAATGATGTATATATTTGCAATTGGGAATCCCGAAATTTCTTTTACCTATATTAAAGATAATAGAGAAGTATTTAGAACAAATAGTCAAATTTCAAAGCTTTTGAATTATGAAACTTTATTTGGTAAAGACTTTATTAATAATCATATAGATATAGCTTCTACATCTGATCATTATAAAATCAATGGCACAATATCTAATAATAAATATTATAAAGGAAATAGAAGCATGCAATTTCTATTTGTAAATAATAGATATATTGAAAATGAAAATATCAGTCAAGAAATAGAAAAAGCATATCAAAATATGATTCCACAAGGCAGATTTCCTGTATATGAATTTAAAATTGAAGTAAGTCCTTCACTAATAGATATTAATATTCATCCAAATAAGCAAAAAATTAAATTCTCATATTTGGATGAATTGCTTGATTTGATAACTGAAACAATCACTAAAGCCTTGTACAATAATGAGAAATCAATGGAAATAAATGTAAAAGAAGAAAAGAATAAATATATCAATTTCCAAGATATAAATGAAGGTGATGGATATAAGAAAGTTCTTGATGCTTATAAACTTCCTATGGATTATAAGAAAGATTATATTTCATACAATGATGATAGTATAATTAAATTTAATGAAATTGAAGAAGATTATTATATTATTAAAGATAGTTTAATCGATGTTGAAAATAACGAATTTGATAAAAATCCTGCTGGATTTAGTAAACCGGAAGATAGAAATGAAAATTTACAAACTGAAATAGAATTTGATAATTTTGATTTTAAATCAATACTGCTTAATAGATATGTAATTTTTGAAGACAATGTAAATTCAAAATTGCAATTAATAGATATAAATAGAGCGAATCAAAGAATTATTTATGATAGAGAAATACACAATAATGAAATTAAGACTCAATCATTATTGACACCAATGATAATTGAATTGACTTCTAGAGAAATAGAAATATTTAAATCAAATAAATTATTATTTGAAGAAATGGGGTTTGAAATTGATCAATTTGATGACAAAAGTATCGCTGTAAGATCTGTACCATATTATTTTGATGAACCTTCAAGTATTAATCAAATTCATGCAATTCTAGATGATATTGATAATGAAAAAATAGATAAAAAGGAATATCTATTAAAAAAATCACTTCAAATAGCAAATAATAGATCAAGAACACTTAACGAAATACAAGCGAAATCTTTAATAAATGAATTAAATAATACTTCAAATCCTAATACTAGTCCATATGGAAAGGTAATAAAATTTGAAGTAACATTTGAGAATTTTATGAAATTATTAGGATTAAATTAAATTTTAATTAATAGTTATAAAATCTTGTTTAATAAAATTATTTTTAATAATAAATAAGGAAAATATGAAAGATGTAATAATTATAGCGGGTCCTACGGCGGTAGGTAAGACCTCGTTGTCATTAAATCTTGCAAAAAAATTAAATACTGAAATAATTTCAGCAGATTCAATGCAAATTTATAAGGGCATGGATATTGGAACAGCAAAAGTTACAAAAGAAGAAATGAATGGAATAAAACATCATATGATTGATATTTTAAATCCAAACGATAATTATTCAGTCCAAGAATTTCAAAATTCTGCATTAGAACTAATTACTAAAATTCATAGTAAAGGAAAAATCCCTATTATTGTAGGTGGAACTGGACTATATATAGATTCACTTACACATGATTTTGATTTTGTAAATGTGAAACCCAATTATGAATTGCGTGAAAAATTGGAATCCATTTATGAAGAAAATCCCTCAAATCTTCTTGACAAAGTATATGAAATATCAAAAGAATCATATTCACATTTATCATTAAAAGATAAAAAGAAATTAATAAGGGCAATAGAAATATATGAAGATTCTGGTAAAGTTATAGACTATTCAAGATTTCTGAAAAACACAGAAAACAATTATCATCTATTCGTTTTATATGATGATAGAGAAAAACTTTATGAAAGAATAAATGAACGTGTAGAAACTATGATATCTAATGGATTAATAGAAGAAGTAAAGTCCATATTAAATATAACTGATGAAAATTCACAATCAATGAAGGCCATAGGATATAGGGAAGTAATTCCTTATCTCAAGGGCGAAATTGATTTTGAAACTATGAAAATCATCTTAAAACAACATTCTAGAAACTATGCCAAAAGACAATTAACTTGGTTTAGAAGAAATGAATATTCTCAGTGGATAAATATTGAAGACAAAACTACAGATGAAATTGCAAATTTTATCATTAAAAGAGTAAATAGTTGAATAAAATTGGTTCTAAAATATCTGTTGGGGGTGCTGCTAACTCCTAGCAGATATTTTCTTTTTAAAACAAAAAAAATTGCACTTATTCGTAAAATTCCTTAAAATTTAATCACGACAACTAAAGAAAGGAGAACAAATAAGTGCATACTAATAATATCACAAAAGTGGTTAATATCAAAGGTCTAAACATTACAAAATTTCAGG
>JAEZZB010000127.1 GCA_023442495.1 Bacillota bacterium | reverse complement strand
ATTCTACTACTTTTTGACGAAATCTCATTTCTTCTGTTATACTAGTTTTCATAGGAAGTCTTCTTTCTGTTAATATTTTTCTCTTAAACCAATATTATCAGATGACTTCCTATTTTTATATTTTTTTGTCACATATCTATTATTGCCTAACAATTACGTTTGTACCCATATTTGTTAGTTCATCTTCAATTCTTTTAATATTATCTATATATTTATTGTATGTGTTGCTTGTTTATCAGTTGATGCAAAAGCTGATGAAGATAAAATAAATATAAAAACTAAAGTATAAATAAGAGTATTTCTTATATTTCTATAAATTTTTTTTAAAATCATTATTTCTCCTTTATAAATTCTCTTCAAATAGATAGTAACAGTTTTCTTTTTCGTTATAGGTAAAGATTAAAGTTCTTGCTTCTTGTCCATTTTCTTGTGTACCTATATACTGTAAATCATTTTTATTAGTATCTAATTTAGATTTTTCTAATATTTGATTTGCTAGTTCTTGAAATCTTTCTTCGCCTTTTTGATAATTGGAGAACTTGAATCCTAGTTTTTCTACATCATTTTCATCAGTTTCCAATTTAATTATTCTATATCCTTCCCCGAAAAATCCGATATCAGAATATATTTTATTTACTTTTGTATTTCTAGGAAGTTCAATATCCCATCTATCTTCAAAAGTATTTTTGTCGCTATTTATTATGCTTAAAGCAAAATAAATTATAATAAATGTGATTAAAGAAATTATGATAATAGATAGTATTTTTTTCTTTTTCATATATCCTCCTAATAGAATATTTTATTACTGAGAATATTTATACAAATTAATAACGATTTCATTATTATTGTATAATATATTCTAAGGTATTACAAATGTTAATATATTTACTAATATATTTTTCAAATTAATCGTGTAAACGTTCATAAATGTGAAACGTAATAATAGATTATAAATATAATAATCAAATTAGGAGGTTACAAAATGAAAAATAGATGGTTTAGATATAGTGCTTTATTTTTAATGACCTTACTGATTATTTCTATTAGTTCTTGTGACAAAGAAGAATGTGATGTAGTTAATTCATCTATTATCGAAAATTTAGAAGATCAATCTGAGAGCATTGAACTATTTAAATTTACTAGTGATGTGAATCAAATTGTAATGAAAAATCATAATATTAATGAAAAATCATAATATTAATGACAATGATAAATCTTTTGACGATAAGAAAGCTTATTATAAACTTACTTTAAACATTAAATACGAGTAAAAGTGTGCTATAATTTGCACACTTTTACTAAAATAAATACTATTTTTTAGATCTCTATCGTACTGTGTATCTGTATATATTCAATATTATTTCTATCTAATAATTTTACAGCATATTCATCAATTCTATAGCCGGTTTCATAATAAATTTTTGAAATTCCTGCTTGTATGAGTGCTTTTGTGCAATTTAAGCATGGAAAATGTGTTACATAGCATACGCTATTTTTAACGGAAATTCCTTCTTTAGCACAATATAAAAGTGCATTCATTTCGGCATGAATGGTTGCAATACAATGTCCATCACGCATGGTGTGTCCAATTTCATCGCATTGAGGATTTCCGGAAATGGAACCATTATATCCGGTTGAAACAATTCTATTATCATTATTTACCAATACGCATCCTACATATGCTCGGTCGCAGGTACTTCTTTCGGAAACTATTTTTGCTATATTCATAAAATATTCTTGCCATGTTGCTCTTGTTTTCATTTTGACTCCTTTGAAATTATTTTATCATGAAGGCTGGAAAATACAATATAATAAATTTGCAAAAAAGAATATACATGGGATTAAAAAGATTTGGATATTAAATTAAACAAGAATAATATTAAAAATATTTAACAATCAATATTTAATAAAGATATTAGAAAGTCTATATTTCAATAAAATATCATTTTTTGCAAACGGTTTAGTAATTCGAGAAAATTTATGATATAATGATTCTGTGAATTACCTATATGGTTTCAATGGAGGATTAATGAAAGAGTTTAATAGGAATCAATTTACAAATGATTTCAAGAATAATGTAGTAAATTTATATGCTAAAACATTTAATGACGCTTCAAGATTTGAAAAATATCATGCATTGTCTAAAACTATCATGGACATAATATCAAAAGATTGGGTAAGTACAACTGAAAAAAATAAAAATGAAAGAAACGCATATTATTTATCAGCAGAATTTTTAATTGGTAGATCAATGGGAAATAATTTGCTAAATTTAGGAATTATTGACCAAGTGAAAGAAATTTTAAAAGATTTAGATATAGATTTTGAAGAAATAGAAGATGAAGAAGAAGACGCAGCACTTGGAAATGGTGGTTTAGGTAGACTTGCAGCATGTTTTGTTGAATCAGGAGCAACTGAAGGATTAAATTTACAAGGTTATGGTGTAAGAAAATCACAAGGTATTTTTAAGCAAAGATTTGAAAATGGATTCCAAATGGAAGAAGGGGATGCTTGGACTGAAAATGGTGATTTTTGGTCAATAAGAAAAGAAAGTGAATCACAAATAGTTAATTTTAGAAACATCAGTGTAAGAGCTGTACCATATGATGTTCCAATAGTAGGTTTTAATAATGGTGTAGTAAATACACTTAGATTATGGCAATCTGAAG
>JAEZZB010000008.1 GCA_023442495.1 Bacillota bacterium | reverse complement strand
TCTCAAAAGATTCTTTATCATAAAAACTATATTTTTCTAAATCTTTTGAATTTATCCTACTAGGATTAAGACCTGGTACAAATTCAACTAATTTTCTTAACTTCAAGATATATTCCTCCTTCCTTTTATTTTTTTTTTTGAAATATTTTAATATTTCATTTCAACGTAATTTTATTAGATCTTAGATAATTTGTCAACACATTTTTTTGAAATATGTATTTATTCCAAAAAATGCTGTTTGGTGACCATATTAGATAGAATGCAAAATAATATAAAATATTTTTTAATACGACAAGATTCTTTTTGATTTTATGATACATTTATCTTTAAAATATAATTTCCCACAAATCCTTAAAGGACTGTGGGAATTTTACCTAATCTATAATATTTAATCTGTTAATAGCTCGTTTCAAATCTAACTCAGCTCTATCCAATTCAAATTCGTCTTTAGCTTTCTTAATTCTAGATTCAGCTCTCTTTTGAGCTTCTAGAGCACGATTCTTGTCGATTTCTTCTCTCCATTCAACTGCATCGGAAATTATCGTAATTTGATTATCCTTAAATGTTAAATAACCACCTGCTATTGCTGCATATTTAAATTGATCATTTTGTTTGATGCGTAAATATCTTATATCAAGTGCTGCAATCACAGGAATATGATTTTTCATAATTGCAAAATCACCATTATTAGATCTTGCTATTAACATATCTATTTCATCATCGAAAAATAAACGGTCCGGAGTAACTATTTTTAGCATTAATTTATCCATAGCTACCTCCTATTTCATTTCTTTAGCTTTTTCTACCGCTTCCTCAATAGTACCTACAAATAGGAATGCTGATTCTGGTAAATCGTCATGCTTACCATCAAGAATTTCTTCAAATCCTCTTATAGTATCTTCGAGTTGGACATATTTACCTTCAAAACCAGTAAATTGCTCAGCTACCGTAAATGGTTGAGATAAGAATCTTTGAATTTTTCTTGCTCTTGCAACGGTTATTTTATCTTCTTCTGATAATTCATCCATACCTAGAATAGAAATAATATCTTGTAGGTCTTTGTATTTTTGAAGCGTTTCTTGAACTCTTCTTGCAACATTATAATGTCTTTTTCCAACTATATCTTCTGAAAGAATTCTTGAAGAAGATTCTAGTGGATCCACAGCTGGATAAATACCAAGTTCGGAAATAGATCTTGACAATACCGTAGTAGCATCCAAGTGTGAGAATGTAGTTGCTGGCGCTGGATCTGTTAAGTCGTCAGCTGGTACATATACCGCTTGCACTGATGTGATAGAACCATTCTTTGTAGAAGTAATTCTTTCTTGTAATGCTCCCATTTCTGTAGCAAGTGTAGGTTGATAACCTACAGCTGATGGCATACGTCCTAAAAGCGCAGAAACTTCTGAGCCCGCTTGTGTAAATCTAAATATATTATCAATAAATAGAAGAACGTCTTGTTTTTGAACATCTCTGAAGTGTTCAGCCATTGTAAGTCCAGTTAAACCAACACGCATACGAGCTCCTGGTGGTTCATTCATTTGTCCAAAAACTAGTGCTGTTTTATCGATAACACCAGATTCTTTCATTTCATAGTATAAATCATTACCTTCTCTTGTTCTTTCGCCAACACCTGCAAATACAGAAAGTCCACCATGTTCTGTTGCAATATTGTTGATTAATTCTTGTATTAATACCGTCTTTCCTACTCCGGCACCACCAAATAATCCAACTTTACCACCTTTTGAATAAGGTGCCATTAAATCAATTACTTTGATTCCGGTTTCGAAAATTTCGGTTGCTGGTATTAAATCTTCAAGTACTGGTGCTTTTCTATGTATTGGTGCTGTTTCTTTAGCTTCTAACTCTCCATCTAAATCGATGGTTTCACCTAAAACATTGAAAAGTCTTCCTAATGTTTGTTCACCCACAGGCACCTTAATTGGTGATCCTGTGTCTACAGCTTTGTCTCCTCTTACAAGACCTTCTGTAGCTGTCATAGATATACATCTTACAATATCATCTCCAATGTGTGAAGATACTTCAGCTATAACTTTAGAGTCTTCTTTTTCTATGACAATAGCGTTTAATAAATTTGGCAAATTACCTTTTGAAAATTTAATATCAAGTACTGGTCCTATTACTTGAACCACTTTACCAATATTTTTATTCGCCATTTTCATTTCCTTTCTTAGAATATCACCCGTTAAAATATATTAACTAAGGACTTCGGCACCGCCGACTATTTCTGAAATTTCTTGAGTGATTGCCGCTTGTCTAGCTCTATTATATTCAAGTCTTAATGTATCCACTAATTCTTCACCATTTGAAGTAGCATTTTCCATAGCTTGGCTACGTGATGCTTGTTCAGACACTGAAGACTCTAATAAAGCGCTATATACAGTTACATTGATATATTGTTTAATCATTTGAGTTAAAACCGTGTGTACTGACGGCTCATATTCATAATCAATTTGTTTTGTATTTTCTTTTTTCTCATTTATAAATCCCGATGCCGGTAAAAGCTTTATAACTTCAGGTTTAAATGAAATCATAGAATTAAATTTTGTATATATAATATATACCTCGTCAAATTTTTTTTCTAAAAACTTTCTTGAAAAATATGAACCCATAGCTGCTGCATCTTCGGATAGAGGATCGTTTGAAATATGTGTGAAATCGGTATTTACATCAAATCCTCTTCTTCTAATTAAATCAATTGATCGAATACCTGTAGTAAAAATCATATTATTAGCTTCTTTATTCATATTTACTACTTCAATCGCCTTATTTACAACATTGATATTGTATCCACCTGCAAGTCCCTTATCTGAAGCCACTATAATAATTGCTCTATTCTTCACTTCTCTTAATTTCATGAGAGGTGTAACTTCACTAGTTGTGGTAAGGACTTCATTGATGTTCTGATATACAGTGTCAAAATATGGTCTCGTTTTTTCTAATTTTTGACGAAGTTTTCTCAGCTTAGCGGCCGAAACTAATTGCATCGCGTTGGTAATTTGCATAATGCTATCGATACCTTGAATACGTCTCTTAATATCTTTTGTATTTGCCATTATTACCTCTTTCTATGCAAAAGTCTTCTTAAACTCTTCTATAGCTTTCTTTATTTCATCTTGTAATTCTTGTGTATAATCTTCATTTAAAATCTTATCTCTTAATTCACGATAGTTATTTTGAACATATTCAATTAATCCTGATTCAAAATCTTTAATTTTATTAATTTCAATATCTTCAAGTAGCCCCTTTGTAGTTGCGTATAAAACTATTACTTGGTCTCTAACGTCTACTGGTGAGTTTTGAGGTTGTTTCATAATTTCCATTACTCTTCTACCATGGTCAAGTTTTGCTTGAGTTTGCTTATCAAGTTCTGAGCCAAATTGTGAGAAAGCTGCCAATTCTCTATATTGTGCAAGTTCAAGTTTAATACCACCTGAAACTTTCTTCATAGCTTTAATTTGAGCAGATCCTCCAACTCTTGAAACTGAAAGTCCTGAGTTTACTGCAGGTCTTTGTCCAGAGAAGAATAATTCAGATTCTAAGAATATTTGTCCGTCAGTAATTGAAATTACATTTGTAGGAATATAAGCTGAAATATCTCCTGCTTGTGTTTCAATAATAGGTAATGCTGTAATTGATCCACCACCTAAGTCGTCACTTAATTTTGCAGCTCTTTCAAGTAATCTTGAATGTAAGTAAAATACGTCCCCAGGATAAGCCTCACGTCCTGGTGGTCTTCTTAAAAGTAGTGACATTGCTCTATAAGCAACGGCATGTTTAGATAAATCATCATACACTATAAGTACATCTTTACCTTGATGCATAAATTCTTCTGCCATTGCAACACCTGCATATGGTGCTAAATATTGTAATGGTGCAAGTTGTGATGCTGATTCTGATACTACAATTGTGTAGTCCATGGCACCTTTCTTTTCAAATAAATCTACGATTCCTGCAACTGTAGACTCTTTTTGACCAATTGCAACATATATACAGATAACATTTTTACCTTTTTGATTAAGTATAGTATCTGTAGCAATGGTAGTTTTACCTGTTTGTCTATCTCCGATTATAAGCTCTCTTTGACCTCTACCTATTGGTATAAGTGAGTCAATAGCTTTAATACCTGTTTGTAATGGTTCATCAACTGATTTTCTTTCAATTACACCTGGAGCAGGTGATTCAACTGGTCTAGATTTTTCTGTATGAATAGGTCCTTTCCCATCAATTGGTTGCCCTATTGCATTTACAACTCTACCAATTAAAGCATCTCCTACTGGAACTTCAACTATATTTCCAGTTCTTTTTACTGTACTTCCTTCCTTTAGATTGCTATCATCACCAAGTAATACTGCACCAATATTGTGTTCTTCAAGGTTTAGAGCCATTCCATAAACTCCACCTTCAAACTCCAATAATTCTCCAGCCATTGCATTTTCAAGTCCATGAACACGTGAAATTCCATCCCCAACTTCGATAATTGTACCTTCGTCAACTATCTCGGTTTTTTGATCATATTTATCAATCATTGATTTAATGACTGAACTGATCTCTTCTGGTTTTAGTCTCATCTATTCACCTTCCTTTAATAAGTGAGCTTTTAAGCTATCTAATCTATTTTTAATACTATTATCTATTCTCTTGCCATCTACATAAATAGATAGGCCACCTATTAAAGATTCATCGATAATATTTGTTAGCTCAACTTTTTTATCAAACTTTTT
>JAEZZB010000086.1 GCA_023442495.1 Bacillota bacterium | reverse complement strand
CTTTAAGCAATGCATTAAAACCTTCATTTGTTATCATATGAGCCTCGTCGATTATATATACCTTATATTTTAGAGTAGTAGGTGGATAAATAACTTGATCTCTTAATTGTCTTATATCATCAATTCTTCGATTTGAAGCAGCATCCATCTCTACTATATCCATTGTCTTTTCTTCTATAATGGATTTACAATTTTCACATTTATTACATGGATTTCCATCTTGTGGATCCAAACAATTTACTGCTTTTGCAAATATTTTAGCTGTGGAGGTTTTCCCCGTACCTCTAGTCCCAGAAAATATATACGCATGAGAAATATTATTATTTTTTATTTGATTTTTTAATATATTAACTATATTATCTTGACCATAAATTTTATCGAAATCTGATGGTCTATATTTTCTATACAATGCTTGTTTCATATTCACCTCATATTTAATTATAACATACGAAAAGTTTATGCATAATAGTTTTGGGTAGATATATGTTACCTAATCTTAGGTATAAATGGAAAAGATAATTAAAGCTTTGTGAAAATGATAGTATTAAACTGATTAAATATATTTCGCATAAAATTTTATCTTAAAAAATATTACAGTATACTAAGATTTTGGTAAATAATAACATGAAATTTGAAGTGATATATGTCATTTAGAATTCAGGAGGAAATATGAGTAAAAAAATATATACCTTAGTTGCTGCCCTATTATCATTATCAATATTAACAGCCTGTAGCAATAATAACACAGAAACTAAAAAAGAAACCATGAAGAAAACAGGGAGCGAAACTTTCTTAGAATCCGATTCACAAAATGAAGGGAAAAACGAAGTGCATAAATTCGAAGCAAATATAACTGAAATCAACGAAAATAAATTAACAGTTAGCTTAAATGATAATTATGACGAAGGTAATTCAGGTGAAACTCTTATAGTAATTATTCCTACAGACAACAATTATAATATTAAAGTCGGGGATAATATAGAAGTTGAATATGATGGTATAATGATGTCATCTTATCCAGGTCAAATAGTTGCTTCAAATATTACTGTTTTAGATGGTTCAAATTTAAATAATCAAACAAGATACAAATTTGATGCAACAATTGTAGAAATAACTGACAACAGTTTAACTGTTACTCCAAACCCAGAAAGTAAAGAAGGAAAGGTAAACAAAACCATTGTAGTAAACCTTTCTAAAGATGTCTCATATGATGTCAAGAATGGGGACAATATAGAAATTGAATATAATGGCATGATGACAAGATCTATACCACCTCAAATAAGCGCAACAAATATTACTTTATTGGATGGTTCCGAAACTGTTAAAGAATAAGATTGTAGATTTTATTAATATAAATATTAAAATTACCATAATTTCACAAGTTTTTATTTAAATACGGAAAGTATAGTATGAAAAGATTAAATTTTTTTTACTTCTTGTTGCTTTATTAGTTTTTTGTGTAGCTTGCAAAAAGACAAATTTTTGTAAAGACGATGTACTCAAGATTATAGAAGAAAAAGGTATTGACAATGTTACTTGAAAAGATTTTGAAAATATAAATCATGAAAAAGATGTAGGATTTGGTGCTCTAATGAATCTATATCATCTAGACAATGATGTAAAACTAATTATTTCAGGCACTAATGATGATGAAATTTTAAAAATAACGCTTTTAGAAAATGGGATAACAACAATATTAAAACAGAAGAATTAATAAATATAAGTTTAAAATAGAACTATATTGTTTAACTATAAAATTGTTTATAAAAGAAATTACTAATAGAGCTAATAAATCCATAAAAACACAAAAATACAAGGCATTCAGAGCTAAACTGTAAACACGGAATAATTTAATAATATTTTAAGCGGAATATAATTTGTAATCACATTTGATATTCCGTTTATTTTATCTTTATCCCGTATTTTTTATACCATTAATCAAGTTTTTTAAGCTTCTACCATTTCTAATTTAGAAATAGATTACTAAATCTGGTTCAATTGTAGCATCGTCAAGTGTTACTTTAGCTACTTTACATATTCTAAGTGTTGTACCTGATGCTACAGGCATTCTTCTTTGTACTGATAATAGTTCTAATAATCTTTGATGTTATTTCCGAATTGATTTGTAAATTCAATTTCTTGTGCTTTTGTTATTTGCTGCTTAAATTAATTTATGGTATATTTTTTCTTCTTTTAATGTTTTAACTCATGTTTGGCTATATTCTCTTGCACAGTTTTAAGCCTTAAGCATATTTTGCATAAAAAAACAAATTATTATCCTAGCTTTGGCGCTTTACTTACATTGCTATGAATTATGTTAGCAGAATTTCCTTTTAAATCCTCAATATTCCGAGTTTCATTGTTCTAAAGTAAATCAGTACTATTTATTCCATGTGATAGATTTAATTGTGATAATAAATATAGTTTTCCGCCATGTTTTTCATTTAAGTATACTAATACTTCCATTTCATGTTCAGATACTTTAATCTTTACATTATGACAAGATGCTTTATATTTAAAAAAAGAGGTTCTATGTCAACTGTTGGGGGTGCTGACTCTTTATAATCAGCATCCTCACTTATTCATAGAGCTTTTTTATATGATTTGTTTTGTGTATACAAAACAACCCTTTTTTAATGTTTTTTTGCTCGAC
>JAEZZB010000035.1 GCA_023442495.1 Bacillota bacterium | reverse complement strand
AAATAAACCATAAACAACTGAAGGAATTCCAGCTAAAAGGTTAACTCCAGCTTTTAAAAATCCATATATTTTTTTTGGTGCATAATATGCCATGTATACCGCTACTAATAATCCTATAGGAACCCCTGTTAAAATAGCGCCGGAAGTAGCATAAATACTTCCGACGATAAATGGTAATATTCCATATTGTGGTGGGTTCCAACTAGGGCGCCACTCTTTTCCAAATATAAAATTTGTTAAACCTATATCTGCAATTGTTGGAATTGCTGTTGAGAAAAGAAAATATATTATAAACCCTAGCGCTACTATAGATGTGGCAGTAGACATGATGAATATTATCCTTGCAAACTTTTCTCCAAATGAAGCACCATTTGCCTTACTATTCATCTTTCCTCCTGTAAATCCTTTTCTATATATCTAGATATAAAATAATTTATAATTATTTAACGTCTGCCCAGTCTGTTATTTCTCCTAAAAAGATTTTCTTAACTGATTCTAAACTAATTTCTTCAGTTGGGTTATCTTTTGATACAACTACTGCTATACCGTCTTTAGCAATTGCTAAAGATGCAACTTGAGCTTTTTCTTCATCTTTTAATTCTCTAGAAGCCATTCCTATGTTAACTACACCAGCTTCAGCATCTTTTATTCCTGCTGATGAACCTGTTGCGTTAATTACTACTTTTACTCCTTGATTTAAAGCTTCATATGCTTCAGCTACTGCTTCCATTAATGGAGCAACTGATGTTGATCCTGAAACAGTTATTTCACCAGATAAACCTTCAGCTCCTTCATAAGCTTTTGCATTAGGATCAGCTTGTACAAATCCTTTTTCAACTGCTATATCTTGTCCTTCTTTTGACATGATATAGTTAACAAAATCTTGTGCTAAATCTGATAATGATCCTTCTTTATAAACAATATTTAATGGTCTTTGAATTGCATATTCTCCTGATAATACATTTTCAGGTGTTACTTCGACTCCATCAACCTTTAATCCTTTAACATTTGATCCATCTAATGAACCTAATGAAATATATCCAATAGATGAGTTATCTCCTGATACAGTTTCAATAACTTTACCTGTACCATCTTGAATGATAGCTGTTTGAGTTGTTAAGTCGTTGTCGTTGTCATCAACTACACCAACGATTTCAACAAATGCAGATCTTGTACCTGATCCATCTTCTCTTGATACAACTGCAATTGGTCCTTCAGCTTTACCTGTATTTGATGAATCATCTTCTGATCCATTATCAGTTTCTGTATTTCCTTCTGTTTGTGTTTCAGCACTTGTTTCCCCTTGTGTTTCATTTCCATCTGTGCTACATGCAACTAGTGAAAATACTAAAACTAAAGCTAGTAATAATGATAGAATTTTTTTCATAATTTACTCCTCTTATTTTTTAATTATGAACAGAAAATTAAGACTAATCTGTTACAACTAGATAATATTAAATCTTTATTAATTTAATATTAGCTCTATGTAAAATCTGTGTAAAAGATTTTACATAGAGCTAATTAACCTCTGATAATTTCTACCATTATATTTAATTTTTATGAGATTTATATCTTAATTGAGTATTTAAAATTTTCTTTCTCATTCTAATATTTTTTGGTGTAATTTCAACAAGCTCATCTTTTTCAATAAATTCAAGCATTTCTTCAAGAGAAAGTTTCTTTGCCGGTGGCAAGTTTGGAGCATCATCTGAAGCTGATGATCTTATATTCGTCTTTTGTTTTTTCTTTGCAACATTAACTTCAATATCAAGCCCTTTCGGATTTTCACCAACTATCATACCCTCATAAACTTCATCACCAGGTTCTATAAATATATTCCCCCTTTTCCATGCTGAATCGAGAGCATATCCTGTCGCCTTTCCTGTTTCATAAGCTATAAGAGATCCGTATTGACGTGTTGGAATATCTCCCTTATATTCTTCATATGAATCAAATTCTGTGTTGATAATGCCTGTTCCTTTTGTATCAGAAATAAATTCTTGACGATATCCGATAAGTCCACGAGCCGGCATTTTAAATATCAATCTATTATAATCAGCAGATAAGTTTTCCATACTAACCATTTCTGCCTTTCTAACTCCTAATTTATTTATAATAGTGCCGACATACTGTTCTTCAACATCGATGGTAACTATTTCCATAGGTTCGTGCAATTTATCATTTATCTTTTTAAATAATACTTCCGGTTTTGAAACTTGAAATTCATAACCCTCTCTTCGCATATTTTCAATAAGTACGGATAAATGTAATTCACCCCTACCAGATACTTTAAATGCATCGGTACTTTCAGTATCTTCAACTCTTAAAGATACATCGGTTTCTTTTTCTTTAAATAATCTTGCTCTTAAATGTCTTGAAGTTACATATTCACCTTCAATTCCGGCAAATGGAGAATCATTTACTAAAAATCTCATAGAGAGAGTAGGTTCAGATATTTTTACAAATTCAATTGAAGGAGTTTCTTCTTTTTCAGTAATAGTATCACCTATATGAATTCCTTCAACACCAGAAATTGCAACAATTGAACCTGCTTTTGCAGATTGAACTTCCATACGATTTAATCCCTCAAACTCATAAATCGTTGTAATCTTAGCTTTAATCTTCTTTTCTTTATCATTAAAATTCTTTATAAACGCTTGTTGTCCAACTTTTATTTCACCTTGTTCAACCTTACCTATCCCAATACGTCCAAGATATTCACTATAATCAGTTGTAGAAATTAAAACTTCAAAAGGATTGTTTTCATCACCTTTTGGTTCAGGAATATATTCAATAATAGTATCTAATAAATCTGTTAAATCTTCCTTTTTATCTTCAAGTTCTAAACTAGCCCAACCGTCTCTACCTGAAGCATAGATAATTGGGGCATCAAGATATGATTCGTCAGCATCAAGTTTAATAAACAAGTCTAAAATTTCATCTATTACTTCTGCTGGTCTTACCTTATCCCTATCTATTTTATTTAATACAACTAGAGCAGGAAGTCCAAGATCAATCGACTTTTTAATTACAAATTTAGTTTGCGGCATTACACCTTCAAAAGCATCTACCAATAATAACACTCCATCCGCCATCTTAAGCACACGTTCAACTTCACCACCAAAGTCGGCATGACCCGGTGTATCAATAATATTTATCTTGATATCTTTATATTTAATGGCTGTATTTTTTGAAAGTATGGTAATTCCTCTTTCTTTTTCAATATCATTATTATCCATAACCCTTTCTTGTACCGCTTGATTTTCCCTAAAAATACCACTTTGTCTCAACATTGAATCGACTAAAGTGGTTTTACCATGGTCTACATGGGCAATAATCGCTATATTTCTTATATTTTTCATAATTACTCCTCGATATTGTATTCTATCACACTTTCACCTTATTGGTAAATAAGTACTCAATAATATTATTTGTTTATTTTGCCCAAAAAGTAATTTTACAATAAAAAAACTTCATAAATTATCTTAATCTATGAAGTTAAATGTATAACACATTTTACTCTATTTTTATGTATATCTATTTCATCTACAAGGGCTTCTACTATCTTTAATCCACGACCATCCGGTCTTAGTAAATGATCTTTACATGGTTCTTTAAGTATAATACCTGTTCCCTCATCCTCAACTATAATCTTAATTTCTTTTGGATTTATATTAAAATACAAATCTATCGCCTTTTCCCTAGATTTTTTATTTCCATGCTCATGACAATTTATCAATAATTCATTTAATATCAATCTAATATCAAAACGTATATTTTCTGAAGTTCTAGAGGAAATATGTCGTAATATTTCACATACAACCTCAGTAATATCATCGACATCACCAAATATTTTATTTTTATATGTATACTGCATATTCCCTTCTTCCCGAATAAATTTAAATTAAAAATTCTCGCAAATCTCTTGCTTTCTATACTTTTACATTACCCCTATTTTTACGATTTTAAACAATAAATCTATTTTAATTGATAAGTATTTCTACTTAATGTATAATATAAGTATAAATAATTTAGGAGGTAAATATGTCAACATGGGAATGCACAGCATGTGGCTATATCTATGATCCAGAAGTTGGTGATCCAGAAAACGGTATTGAACCTGGTACAGCTTTTGAAGATCTTCCAGAAGATTGGGTATGTCCAATATGTGGAGTAGATAAAGATTTGTTTGAAGAAATGTAATAGTACATAAGTAAAATCGGAAGGCTTAAGTCTTCCGATTTTTTTGATTGTTCACTTTAGTGAGTTGAGTGAACGTAAGTGAACGAAACAATAAACCACCTGCTATGCAGGTGGAAGTCATAAAGCTTTAGCTTCAAGCACCAAAAAAACCTCCTTGATGTATAATTGTGATA
>JAEZZB010000070.1 GCA_023442495.1 Bacillota bacterium | reverse complement strand
TCCTAATACTTTGCCATTTGGTGTTTGTCTTACATTTACTGTAGCTGTTACTGTTCCACTTACTGAAACTGAATCTACTATTAGACTTCTATATACATATCCATCTCTGTTTTGGTATCTTATTCTTACCCAGTTTGGATTTGTTATATTTAATGTTCCTTCTACATATTCAGCTTTTCCAAGTGTTCCCATTAAAGTTCCATTTGGTGTCATTCTTACATTTGTTGTACCTGACATTAGGCCTCTTACTTTTATAGTTTCTACTACTAATGGTCTATAGACATATCCTTTATATGTCTTAATCCAGTTTGGATTGTCTATTGATACAACACCTTCTACTATTTCTTCACGTTTTGCTAAACCAATTACCTCGCCATTTGGAGATTTTCTTATATTTGAATCTCCACTTGCAAATCCTTTTACTTCAATTGTATCTGAAAGAAGTGGTTTGTATACATACGCTTCTTGTCCATAGTAATCAAATTTAACCCAATTTGAACCTTCTTCGTATTCACCTTCTACTATAGCTCCAGGTGCAAGTGTTCCTATCACTTGTCCATTTGGACTAATTCTGATATTTGTTGTTCTAGTGATATACCCTTTTGTTTCGTGAAGTTTTGGCTCTTCTGGTTGTTCTGTTTCTTTTATTTTGGCATTTAATAATGCATCTACTAATTCTGTAAATACTTGATTATATTCTTCTTGAGTTAAATCTTCTTTTGCCATAGTTTCTTTTGCTTTTGCTATTGCATTTTCAAGATTTTCTTTTGATTCATCTTCTAAATCTTCTTCAAGTTTTGCATTTGCTTTTTCAATAATTTTAGCTAATGCAGATTTATCGATAGTAGATGTTTCGTCTTCTTTAAATTCAATTAATGTTATTGATTCAAGTAATTTTTCTACAGCTTCATCAACTTTTTCTTGTGTTAAAGGAGTTTGTTTTAATACTTCCTTAGCATCAACTAACGCTAATTCTAAATTAGATTTTGAATTATTTGTTATTTTTTCTCCTAATTCTTTTAATTTAGTTTCAGTATTTTCAATAAGTTTTTCTAAAGTTTTAGTATTAACTTCTGGTGTCTGTTCAGGTTTTTTAACTTCTAAAGCTTGATATGCTTTATTTAATTCTTCCAATGCACTGTCTACATCTTCTTGTTTTGCATCTTCGTTATCAAGGACTTTTTGAGAAGCTACAAATTGATCTTCTAATACTTTAACGCTATCTTCGGTTAATAGATCTTTGACATCCTTTACTAACTCTTTCATTATTTCAAGAGTTTGTCTTAAATCTTCTTTATTTACTTCTTCTTCAACAGGAACTTTGAATAAATTAATTTCAGCTGCTGAAGCAAATTTATTTCTTCCATCTGAAACAGAATTTAACACTTTAAATTGAACGTATTTTGCTTCCACACCATTTAATTTAGCTGTTTTAGCTTTGGTATTATTGTCCCAATTTCCTGTTGCAACTGTTTCGTATTTTTCACCATCTGTTGAAACTAGAATTTCATATTCTGTTACTATACCATTTGAACCATTTTGTCTTGGTAAGTAAACTAATCTATCAAGTGGAGTTACTTCATCCAATTCCATATTTACTATAAATGGATAAGATCCACCTTTCCAATCACTATGCCAAATTGTTCTTGGATTATTATCAAACGCTAATTTTATTGGTCCTTCATTTGCAGTAGCATTTGTAGTCTCTTCTGAATTAGCTGTATAAGATTTAATCTCTACTTTATTTGGATCTGTGTATTCACCTTTATTTAATAAGAAATTGTGAAGTGTACCATCAAATCCACCGATATTTTCTAATGGAAGTATAAATGTTGTATGAGCGATTTTTGGTCGTTTTGGATTTACTATCATTTCTACTTCTTCATCATTTACATATACTTTAGTTTTTTGTTGTGTAGTGACAAATCTTATATTAATTTTTTCATTTGCTTTTACTTCATAATCAAATTGAATATGATAACGCTCGAAAGTATAAGCTAATTTACCTTCTTCGTCTCTAGCAAAAATCTTATTTTTACCCCATGAAGATAATACTTGATTATTTTCTTCATTATCCAATGTTATATCAAATTCAAGTACAGCATTATATCCTAATTGATCTAATCCTGATTCTAAAACCTCATCTTTAGTTAATTTAACAGATTTACCTTTTACTGGATTTCCATCTTTAGTTAAATCATTTAATCCTAATTTTTCAATATCTGTTTCATAGTATGGATTTGCATCAGGTGGTAATACTTTATGTGAGTCTACCTTTTCTTTAAATTCTGTATATGATAATTCATTTCTATCTGATTGCCATGATCTTTCAGCGATATATGGAAGAGAAGCAAAGAATCTTACAAATGCATCACTACTTGTAATTCCTGTATCTCTTAAATCCACATAGTCATTCCATAATGCATATGCTCCACCTAATAATTGTGGATTTGATTGATCTATAATACTTCCGTTATTTCCTCTAAAGTTATTTGGTGCCCAATTTGTATAAATATTTTTATTACTTGCATAATCTCCATATCCGCCAACACTACCTGATCCATTTGGAACTATATATGTTGGAATATCGAGTATATTGATAATGTCATAACCTTCTTTAAGAGCTTGTTGTTCTGTATTCCATCCTCTAGACCAAATATTCATTTGAACGCCTTCAGATGTTACAGGAGTTGAACCATTTTTAGAAGTTAATGATCCCCATAATCTTGGTGTTAAACCTTTATCATCTCTTATATATTTAAGCATATTATCAACATATCTTCTGTATGATTCAACTGCTCCATAATATTCGTCACTACCAATATGAACTGTATTTAATCCACCGAAATGTTTTGCAATCATTTC
>JAEZZB010000068.1 GCA_023442495.1 Bacillota bacterium | reverse complement strand
TAAATGATTGTATTATAAAAGTGTAAAAGATAGAAACTTTTAAGACTGGCACAAAATTGTTTATTCTTTTTCATCATAATTAACTCCAAAAGAAAAGCAGAGAAATCTGCTTTTTTATTTTTAAATTATATCAAAATAGAATTTTTGAAATTATTTTCTATTATTTTATATCTATACATTATATAATTTAGTCATAGCAATTAGGGGGGAGAGTTAAACTATGATACAAAAAGAAATATTAATGGGTTCAGTATTTGTGGCTGGATTTTTATCCTTTTTTGCATCATGTACTTTTCCACTGATACCTGTTTATATAGGATTAATGACAGATGAGTCAAATGAATACAAAAAAATAAAAATAGATAAATTAGAAATTAATATCGCTGCGATTATTAAGACTATTGCATTTGTTTTTGGTCTTTCGACAAGTTTTGTAATACTTGGATTTGGAAGTGGTATATTTGGTAATTTTATTACTAACAAATGGGTCATACTTTTAGCTGGGTTTTTGGTATTTATACTAGGTATTCATCAAATGGATATAATACATCTCAATATTTTTAATAAGTTTAATGGAATAAGAATTAAAAATAATAAAAAGAAGGCACTTGGTTCATATTTAATGGGAATTTCATTTTCACTTGGATGGACACCCTGTGTAGGTCCTGTACTTGCAGCAGTGTTATTTACATCAGCGAGTAGTGGTACGCAATTTTATGGAGCTTTGTTAATGCTAATTTATTCATTGGGCCTGATGTTTCCATTTTTAATATTGGCGATAGCATCGACAAGTATTATGAATAAATTCAAATTTTTCGAAAAGCATTTAATAACAATAAAAAGAATCGGAGGTTTTTTAGTAGCTTTAATGGGAATAATTTTAATGACTTAAATGAAGCAAATGAAGTTTTGATAGATGCTAGTAAATATCCAAAATCATCTGATAAAAGACTGAAAGAAATGCTTACAAGAGAACAATATAATGTAACACAATTAAATAATACAGAAGCATCATTTTCAAATCTCTATTGGGATAATAAGGAAAAGGGAATCTATGTAGATGTAGCAACAGGAGAACCATTATTTACGTCAACCGATAAATACGATTCTGGTTGTGGATGGCCTTCATTTACTAAACCTATTTCAAAAGATGTAGTAAATTATCATGAAGATTTGAGCTATAATATGGTTAGAATTGAAGTAAGATCAAGATCTGGAGATTCCCATTTAGGCATGTATTTGAAGATGGTCCAAAATATAAGGGAGGTTTGAGATGTTGTATAAATAGCGCCTCCATAAGATTTGTTCCATTAAAAGATATGGAATCGGAAGGGTACGGATATTTAATTTATTTGATAAAGTAGGAATTATATACAAATTATAATATAATAAGAATTTTATAAAATAGTTATTTTATGATATATTTTGACCTAAAAAATTCAATATTTAATAGATATTTTAAGATAATTAGCAAAAGAGTTTAAACTAATATTAAAAATAAAACCCGAAAGTTAATTTAGCTTTCGGGTGAATTTTATTTAAGCCATTCGTCTTCTATTTCTGAAAAATTATTAATAAAATAGTCAGCTACGGCTTTATTGTTTTCATTGCTATCGTAAGTTTCTTCATATACTCCGATGGTTGTAAATCCAATTTCATTTGCAATTCTATTTGCGTATGTAGCATCATCAAAAAATACAATATCATTAGGAGTAGTGCCTATATTTTCATGAGTTAACTTAAAATATTCTAATTCATTTTTAAAATATCCTAAAGTATCTGGTGTATATATTTCTTTTATATATTTATTTAAACCAGTTGCTTTCATTGCTATTTGTGCATATTTATAATCTGTTGCAGTTGCGACATACATATCATGACCATTTTTGCTTAATTTATCTAGAGTTTCATGTACAAATGGTTTTGCTAAATTTTTATCGTCATAGAAATCACTCAAAAATTTATCTATTAATTTAAAAACTTTTTCTTTTGAATATTGTGCATAAAATTCTTGAATTAAAGTATAAGTGTATAAGAGCATTGAATTATTAGAAGGTGTAAAATTATTTAAATAATCCATTTTGTAGTCACTATTTCTAATAATATTACTAAAGTCACGCCACATGCCCATTGAGTCTAGCAATGTACCATCCATATCAAATACAAGTGTTTTTTTCATATTACCTCCAAATTCAACATATGATAACATTATATATGAAATATTTATAATAATCTAATATATTTGTTATCAAACTTATGATATAATAATTGTAAATATATCTATGAATACATATGTTTTCAAGAGATATTATTTTTTATGCAATTTTACCATAGATATATAAGTTACTAGAGTTAAGAAATAGAGGAAATTATGAATTTTAGAAAAAGAATTGCGATTGATTTAGGTACAACATCTGTTTTAGTTTATTCAAGATCTAAAGGTGTTATATTAAATGAACCTTCAGTAGTAGCTGTAGATAGATTTACTGACAGGGTTATTGCCGTTGGTGAAGAAGCAAAGAAAATGCTTGGTCGTACACCTGGGAATATAGTAGCGGAAAGACCATTAAAAGATGGTGTAATTTCAAATTATCACTATACAGAACAGATGCTTAAGTATTTTATTAAGGCTACAGTTGGAAGTCGACTTTTTAAACCAGACCTAATTATTTGTGTGCCATCTGGGGCCAACCAAGTTCAAAAAAGAGCAGTAAAACAGGCTGGATTAAAATCCGGTGCTAATGATGTATTCCTTATTGAAGAACCACTCGCTGCTGCAATAGGTTCTGGAATTGATATTTCTGAAAATAGTGGGCATATGATAATTGATATTGGTGGTGGAACAACAGATATTGCAGTAATTGCAAAAGGTGGTATAGTTGTTGCAGATTCCATAAAAATAGCTGGCGATGAAACCGATAGAGCAATTATTGAATATGTAAGACAAAACTTTAATGTAATCATTGGCGAAAAAATGGCTGAAGATATCAAGCTTTCAATAGGCACACTAGATGCAGTTCAAGAAGAATTTGAAGCTAAAGGAAGAAATCTTTACACAGGTCTTCCAGAAACAATCATATTAACTCAAGAAGATATTTCAAAAGCTTTAGAAAAAATTATAGAAGAAATAGCAAATGCAGCCAAGAGAGTAATATCCAAAACCCCACCAGAACTAGTAGCAGACCTTTATGAAAATGGAGCAATGTTAACAGGTGGTGGTGCGTTAATTCGTGATATGAAAGATACAATCCAAGACATTATAAAAATAAATGTTTTTATTCCACAAAATCCAATTTCTTCAGTAGTAATTGGAACGGGGAGATCTCTAAACTGGATATCAAAGATAGACTCATTTGAAAGTAACAGACTTGAAATGACTCGTAAATATGTAGAACAAAGAGAAAATTTGAGAAGAAGATAAAAGGGGCTGTTGCAAAATAGCCTAACGAAAAAAGCGGTAAACTCGTGAGAGTTAACCGCTTTTTTGGTATAATTAGGTTCTAAAATATCTGTTGGGGGTGCTGCTAACTCCTAGCAGATATTTTCTTTTTAAAACAAAAAAAATTGCACTTATTCGTAAAATTCCTTAAAATTTAATCACGACAACTAAAGAAAGGAGAAC
>JAEZZB010000132.1 GCA_023442495.1 Bacillota bacterium | reverse complement strand
ACTATATACAATGCAAGATATAGATTTTCAATCAAATTTGTGTCATTATAATTAATGATATTATTTGACTGCTTAATCGCATCTTTATATTTTTTAGAAGATGAAATAGTTGCAACAATTTCAGAATTATTTGATAAATCAATAAATTTTTCAAAATCTATAAAATCATTTATATTTCCAAATTCTTTAGTGTCTTTTATGTCATCATAATTATCTGATAGTCTTTCCAATTCATTTTTATTATTTTTAGCTTTTTTCCTTGCTTCTTTATCAAATTCTAATGCAGTACTTCTATCATTTATATATTTATATAATTTATAATTATTTAATGAAGGAAGTTTTGTAATTTTTGTTAAATCAAATTTAATATCTTTATTAAATTCTTTGATGTCAATATAAAACGCATTACTTTCTTTTAATTTTTTAATATTATCAGTCAATGTATTTTCATGAGCTAATATTTTATTTAAAATAGATTCAATATTTTCTCTTGTAAATTGTAATTTCATTGATTTATAGTCACTTTTGAAATTATTCTTAATAGCAGAGTTTTCAAGTTTTTCTATCTCATTACCCCAATTTGCTAATGCTTTTTCTAAAGATACTGTTTGATTATAAAAGATTTTTAATAATGTAATTATTTCATTTATATTTACTTGTTGAGAAGCAAGTTTAGTTTCAAACTTTTTATTTTTTTCATTATATTCTTTTATTTTATTTTGAATTTTTTCAATTATTTCTTTTAACTTTTCTTCGTCTTTATTTAACTCATTCTTAGACTCTTTATTTAATATTTCTTGAGATTCTCTCAAATCAAAATATTCTTTAGAATCAGTAATTAGGGTATTAAGTCTTTTATTTAAATCGTTATATCCATTATTAATTTCTTTAAATTCAGCATTGTATTTAACGAAATACTCAGAAATTTTATTTAAACTTAAATCTATTTTTGAGTACTCTTCTTCATAATCAATCTTCTTTTCAATTGCATTTGTATATTTTTTACTTGATTTTACTAAATCGAGTAAATTCAATACTCCCTTGCTTATTTCATAAGGCCCATGAGTATTCATATAATCAATAATTTGATTTTGAATATCATCCGATATTAATAAATTGGTTTCGTTATTTAAATTAACTGTTGAGTTTACATGATTTAATTTATAAAAACGACTATTATTATTTTCTAAATTGCTTTCAATAATATTATTCACATATTCATCAAGAAATTCTTTACTTTTATCAATCCCAAATATCCTATATTTTTCATACAAATCTCTATTATAATTTGATAGCGTAGATTCTAAAGCTATTTCATTTACAAGTTTTGTATCATTTATTGCTGTTATGATTTTTACTACATCAATTGTAAGAATTGCAAAAGAGTAAATCGGCAAAATTATTAAAGCTAAAAATATTGAAATAAACCCATCTATTTTTCTTTTCATTTGAACCTACTTAATAATTTTTTTAATATATTCTGTAAACTATCTAATCCATCTTTTATTGAAAATTTTTCGATATTAATATTATTATCCTTTAATATGTCTCTTACGAAATCTGTCTTCCTTACTGAATCACTCAAATTGTATTTTGTTGAAGTATAAGTTTTACCATCGATTATTGTTGAAACTTTAAGATTAAAAATGTTCGACTTATCATAAATATTTGCTTTTTTATCCGTATATCTTGAAATTCTACTATTAAGCTTACTTTCTTCAATATGTATTTCTTCTTTATCAATTTTCTTAATAAGATCACCAGAAATTGAATTTACTATTAAATTTCTATTTGAAGCATAAATATTTTCAAGTTCAATAGATTTATTTAATGTGATTATTGAAATAATAAATAAAAAAGATATTGAAAGAATAATAAATGGGTAGACAAGTGTAGATTCAATGATTTCAATTGATCCAGCATCATCTTTTATATACTTATTAAAAATTATTAACATCATTTTCAAGTCTTGTAAAAATTCTTTTAAGCAAAGATTCCATGCTGTCTTTAAAAATTACAGCTAGTATGATTACTACAATAAGTATCAAAACTATTGCTATCATATTTATTTCGCCACTTTCATCTTTAATATATCTCTTTAGTATGGGATTTGGCATAATGAATTGAATAAATTTGTCTAACATATTTTCTCCTATAAAATATTTAATAAAATTGGGGCCATTATCATTACCATTATTCCTATAAACACCATAATATTAGGAATTAATAACTTTCTATTCGCTGCCTGAGTTTTAATGATTATATTTTTTCTTCTAAATTCATCACTCTCCTTTCTTAACAAATCAAGTGAATCCGTAATATTGTTACTTCCTTTTTCTAGATTTTGTAATAAAATTGAAAGAAATTTTCTAATTAAAATATCGTCTGATCTTGAAATCATCGAATTATATGCTTCATTCTCGCTAATACCATTGGCTACCAAAGTATTTATCTTATTTAGATATGATTCTTCTTTTTCATAATGAGAAACTATATTTATACATTCTCTCGTCGGTATTCCTGATTGAATTAATAAGCTCATTCTTGATATTACATTTGGCAAATTATTTTTTATTGAATTATTGTATTCTAAGTATTTTATCTTTATGTCAAAATCAAAATATAAATTTATGAAAATAATAAATATAAATATTAAAGTAAATATAAGTGAATTGTTTATAATTGGATAAATCATGAGATTAATACAGATTAGATAAAATGAATACATTATTTTTTTAGAGGCAAAATTTGTAATATTAAAATATAAAAATAAGTCGCCGTATTGATTCCTAAGAATTATTTTTAATTTCGTACTTATTAATCTATTTGCTAATTGTTGATTTTTATATAAGAATTCAAAAAATGGTGAGATGAGTTTATATCCTGTAACTCCACTTTCATTAAGTCTTTCTTCTATCTTTTGAATACTTTTTTTATTTATCAAAATATAAATATTCAATCCAATAAGCATTGATATTGAAAGTATCGAAAATATATATTTAATTTCCATTTAAATCTCCATATTCACTATTTTTTCACCAAGTAAAAATGAAAATAATAGTACAATAAAGACGGGAATTCTAACGATATAATCAGCAAAAGTAATTTGCTCATTTATACTATTATTTAGCAATATAAGTATGACTAATGGAAGCATTGTCATTATTATAAACTCCTTTTTAGAATTACTAACAATTGTATCTATTTCAAGTTCTAAAGCGATATTTTGCGTCAGTGCATCCTTGCTTATATTTGAAATTTTAGATATGTCAATTCCCGAATTAACGGCAATAATTAAACTATCAACAAATATTGAAACTTCTGTAATTTCAGACTTTTTTTCAAATATCTTTAAACTATTTTCAATTGATTTTCCATTTTCTATATCTATAAGCATATCTTTTAAATATTGCACTATGTAATTTGCTTCATTAAATAGACTCTTCAGCTCTAAATGTGTATTCCTTAAAGAAACTAACAGATTATTTCCTGCTACAATATTTGTATTAAATATGTCCAAAAATTCCCTAAACATTATTCTTTTTTGCTTTATTTCCTTATTTTGAAATAGATTCAATATTATGATAGAAAATTTAATTGAAATAATTGGAGCAAATATAATTGAAACTAAAACTTTATCAAAGAAGACCTGTAAATAAATAAAAATTATAGTTGTAGAAATAATAAATGCTTTTATTTTGTTATTCAAATTCTTCCTCCAATTTGTATTTATTAATAATATTTCCAACTTTTATTAGACTACTTTTTGAATTATCATATTCATATATCTTATTTAATATAGTTTCACCATTTACATCTTGCACCACCTCAACTATTTCTGTAATTTTTCTCATATCTTTTACTTTTTTAAGATAAATAATAAATTCAATAGATGAATTAATTAATCTCTTTATAGCTTCAAGTGGAATATCATCACTTGCCCTTAATACCATAGTTTCAAGACGCGAAATCATATCCTTTGAAGAATTAGCATGCACTGTAGATAATGAACCATCGTGACCAGTATTCATACTCTGTAGCATATCCAAAGTTTCATCTGCTCTGACTTCTCCAACTATGATTCGGTCGGGTCTCATTCTCAATGAATTTTTGATTAAATCTTTCATACTTATATTACCAGCATGTGAAACATTCGATTCCCTAGATTGCAAAGAAATTAAATTAGGTAAATCTATTCTTAATTCCCTAGAATCTTCTATAGTTATAATTCTTTCTGATTTGTCTATAAAATTAGTTAACGCACCGAGAAGTGTAGTTTTCCCTGATGATGTTCCACCGCCAATCATAATATTGTATTTAGCTTTTATTATCATTTTTAAGAAATCATATACTTCTTCGTTAAATAACCCGAAATTCATCAAATCATCTATCGTATAGTTCTTATTCGAAAACTTTCTAATCGTAACAGCGGGATTGTCTTTTGAAATTGGATTTAAAACAATATTTACTCGTGAACCATCATAAAGTCTTGCATCAACAATTGGTTTTGATGTGTTTACTTCCCTACCTACTTCCGATACAATTTTTTGAATTATTCTTTCATATTCATCGTTATCCTTAAATTTGTATACAGATTTATACATTTGTCCATCTTTTTCCAAATAAATTTCATCAAATGCATTAATCATGATTTCATTAATATTATCGTCTTCTAAAAGTCTTTGAATTATTCCAAACCCTCGAATTTCATAGAATATATCTTTAGTAAGTTCAGTAATATAATTAATATCAACTGATCCGTCATAAGCTATAATATAATCAATAATATTGTTTTGAATATATGTCATAAGTTGATTATCATCTAAAAATTTGATTTCATCTTGTATAATACTTTCTCTTATTTTTTCTGAATCAAGCATAGATTTTTTATAAATTCTTCTAGATTGTCAAAGAACTCTTCCTCCTTAATTGATTTTATTTTTACTGTTTTTTTTGATTCATTTATTAAATATATATGTTGATTTTTTAAAATTTTATTTAAAAATTCTTTAGTACTATATATATATTCCGCATCTCCATTTTGTGTTTCATGATAAATCACAACATCTGATTCATTTATAATATGGATATTTTTATTAGATATGACAAAAGTAATGTCCATAAAAATATAATCAAATTTTAGTTTTTTTATTTTTTCCATTACCTTAATGTAATGCTCTTTTTTATTGATTACGATTGGAAGTTTGGACGCTGATAAGTATGAAAATTTTGAGAAAGAATTCGTAGATATATTTGATTCTTCATTGGAGAAAATAAGATTATCAATTGTTATTTCATTTTGTTCGTAGTATTTATAAAAATAGTTAAAATTTACAACAAGCCTTTTTTTGTCTTTAGGAAACAAATCATATATCTGTTGTACCATTTGGTTATGATTAGTTAAAGATGAAAGATTTAATATTGAAATTATCAAAGGCACTTTTTCACTTTCTTTTTTCTTTTCAATTATATAATCTATAAGTTCTTTTATCTTATCAATACTTTGATACTTAAGCTTATCATTATATAAATTCACAGATAGGATATCTAAGTTTTGATCCGTTACAAGAACTTTTCTACTATCATATTCATCAAAAGAATTAATTATAGTTGACTTAATACCGTAGTACTTATTTAAGTTTTTTACTAAATATTTTGTATAGGAACTATCTTTGATTAAAATTTCTATGTCCATTATATTTACCACCTTAATATTATATTATCATGTTTTTAAAAATAAAAACCGCCAACATTGTTACATTTTGTTAACAAATTTTTAGAAAGGGTAGGATTTTTATTTAATAGATTTACTCTATAGTAGTTTTAGGTGTTTATTAATATTAGCTATCAAAAATTAATTTTAGCGTCTTTTTAAGCTATTTAATAATATTTTTTTTAATTAAGTGGATATGCGTTTATTTAACACAAGCCATTCAAATTAGAAATTGGTAACTATCTCTTCTATATGTTCAAATAGAATTTATTTCTTTTTCTTCAAATTATTATATCGCTTTTTATTATCTAAAAATTTTTGATACTTAAATTCTCTTTCTTGATTTTTCAAATATCTTTAATATATTTTCAATATATTTGAATGAATAAAAGAGTAATATAAATTTAAAAATAAAAAAAGTTCTTTATATAAAGAACTTTCATGCTATATTTTCAATCGGCTAGTCGTCTTTAAAATTTAATAAACTTTGAGGAAACTAATTTAACAAAATTATAATATATAACATTTATTTTTTGAATTTGTTTTTATCATTTGATGTATTGTATAATTTAATTTCTTTATTTTCCTTTCAATTTATTGTTATTTTAATAATATAGTATTTATTTTATTATTTTAAATCCTATTTATCACTAAAAGATAATTGGTCTTTTCCCATTCTTCTAGATTCTTCTTCTTTTCTTTCAAAATAGCATTTTGCACACATCGATTCATACTCAACCTTTTGCTCACCGTCGATTGCTACTTGTTCTCCCTCAAATACAAAAATTCCATCTATTTTTCTTCCGTTGAATATAGCTTTTTTACCACATCTGCAAATTGTTTTTAATTCTTCCACAGAATGCGCTATTAATAAAAGTCTTTGAGCTCCTTCAAACCCAACCGTTTGAAAGTCAGTTCTAAGTCCATAGCAAATAACTGGAACGTTTTTAATTACTGCTATTTTCATGAGTTGATCTATTTGTGCAGATGATAAGAATTGTACCTCATCTACTAAAATACAAGATATTTTTTCTCCAGACTGTATTTCATTAAAACTTTCATAAA
>JAEZZB010000102.1 GCA_023442495.1 Bacillota bacterium | reverse complement strand
TCTTGCTTCATTTGTTTCTTTATCTACTACAAAGTTTACTTTATTTAATCTATATGAAGAAGCTCTTCTTGAAGCTGTTTTAGCTTTAGATGTCTTTCTCTTTGGTACTGCCATGCGAACACCTCCTTAAATTAATCATTTCAAAATACTTAAATAGTATACATAGTTTTCTCGTATTTGTCAATTATTTTATAAATTTTCCACTATATTTTGAGTTTCTCTTGCAATCATTAATTCTTCGTTTGTAGGTATAATAAATAATCTGACTTTTGAACCTGCCCCAGTTATTTCTTTTTCTTCTCTCGCACCATTATTTAAAGATTTATCAAATACTATGCCTAAATTTTCTAATCCGTCTAATATATGTTCTCTCGTTTCATCTGAATTTTCGCCAATACCACCAGCAAATGAAATCGCATCAACACGACCAAGCAAAGCCATATATGAACCAATGTATTTTTTAACTCTATTATAGAACATATTTAATGCAAGTTGTGCTCTCTTGTTTCCTTCTTTAGCTGCTTGTTCGACATCTCTCATATCTGATGAAACTCCAGATACTCCCAATAGACCGGATTGTTTATTTAATAATGTATCCATATCTTCATAGGAAATATTATGTAATTTACCTAATGTAAATACTACTGCAGGATCTATATCTCCTGATCTTGTACCCATTACTAGACCTTCAAGTGGTGTCAATCCCATAGATGTATCATATGATTTACCATTTTTAACAACGGTTATAGATGCACCATTTCCAAGGTGTACCGTAATTACATTTGTATCTTTAACATCTTTTTCTAAATGTTGAGCAGTTTTCATTGAAATATACTTATGACTTATACCATGAGCACCATATCTTTTAATTGCATCTTCTTCATAATATTTATACGGTATTGCATATACTGCATTTTCTTCAGGAATATCGGCATGAAAACCAGTATCTACTACAATTACATTTGGTTTTCCTGGTGCAACTTTTTCAACACCTAAAATACCTGCTATGGCTCCTGGATTGTGAAGAGGAGCAAATCTCTTAGCATATTCAAGAGTATCAATAACTTTTTGATCAACCAAGGTTGGAAATACAATTGGTCCACCATGTACGATTCTATGACCAATAGCTTTGATTTCATCCATATCTTTAATTATTCCGTGTTCAGCATCCAATAATACCTCAAATAGTAATTCAACAGCTTCCGTATGTGTTGGTAAAAATCTTTCTATTTTAGTTTTTTCACCTTTTGCATTGTGAACAATGTTTGAACCTTCAATTCCTATTCTTTCTATTAAACCTTTAGCATAAACTTCACCTGTAAGTGAATTTAAATATTGATATTTAAGTGATGAACTACCACTATTTAATACTAGAATATCCATTTTAACTCCTATTCAATAATTTATTTATTTAGTATATAATTAATTAAACTTACGTTATAAAATTATATCAATAATAAGGATTTAATACAAGATGAAAAATATTGGAATTGTTGCAGAATACAACCCTTTACATAATGGTCATATTTATCATATCAATAAAATCAAATCAAAATTTCCAAACTCAAATATTATTGTAATTATGAGTGGAAATTATGTTCAAAGGGGAGAACCAGCAATTATAGACAAATTTGATAGAGCAAATTTAGCCATACAAAATGGCTGTGATTTAGTAATCCAGCTTCCCACTATTGCTAGTTTACAATCTGCAAATTTGTTTGCATTTACTGCAGTAAATATATTAGACAAATTAAAAATAATAGACTATATTAGCTTTGGTGTTGAATCTTATAATATTGAAGATTTTAATGATATGGTAGATTTTCAAATCAAGAATGAACAAAAAATAAACGAATTGCAAAAAAAATATATTAAAAATGGATATTCTTACAAAGTATCATATCAAAAAGCTATAAATGAATTGGATCCTAACAAAATAAAATATATTTCAAAACCAAATAATACGCTTGCTATTCAATATATTAAATCTTTAAAAAAAATAAATAGTGATATCAATTATTATCCAATTATTAGAAATGATGGTGGTTACAATAGTAATACCTTAGATGATTTTGAGTTTCAATCTGCAAGTACTATAAGAAATTTAATTAAAAAAAATATAAATTTTACTGAATATGCTCCAAAACAGATAAAGTATTTACTTCCTATTAATTTGAAAAGTATAAATGACTATTCATCTATTTTAAACTATTCAATAAATATACAAGAAAAAAATCCTGAAAATATCTGTGGATTTGAAAAAGGTATACTCAATTTATTAAATAGTAATTTGGACGCAAATATCAAAGATGCAATAGATAAATCACATAATAAAAGATATACAAAATCTAGACTTCAAAGATTTGTATTAAATTATTTACTAGATATAAATAATGATATTGTAAATTCCATGTATAAAATAAACTATATCTATCCTCTTAAATTTAATAAAAAAGGTGCAAAAATTCTAAAAGAAATTAAAGATATGGAAAATTTAAATATTATAACAAATTTTAAAGATTCATATAATTTAGACTTAATAAATAAAAAAATCTTTGATATTGAAATTAAAGCTAACAGTCTTTATTATATAAATGATAAAACAGAAAAGGATAGATTTTATTCAAATATTCCTTTTGTATATTAAATTTCAATATTTATTATATGTTTATAATAATAGTATAAATTGAATATGTTTATAGATATATTTGAACTTATTTGTATTTTTTGATTTAGTGGAAAAATCAATGTTTTCTTGAACTTTTTAAAATATTTTAAACTGGTAAAATTATTTTAAAATAGCTGCACATTAAGTAGCTTTTAAATAAATTTCCAATATATATTCAATCATTATTTAAAAATAATAAAGTTGCGGTATAAAATAATACTGCAACTTATATTTTTTAATATTTTAATTGAGATCTATTTTCTTCAATTACTTGTAATGTCTTTTTAACTTCATCTTCTGTCTTAGCTAAAATTTGGTCTACATATGCTAATGAATTAGTTGTAATCGTTTTAGCTGTGTTTTGAGCCTCTGAAAGAATTCTATCTGCTTCTTGATTTGCAGCAACAGTAACACTATTTTCGTTTACTAATTCTTTTAGTCTTCTTTTAGCTTCATCATATGATCTTTGAACTTCCTCTTGAGCTTTTTCTTTAATGTTTTTAGCTTGAGCATTAGCTTCAGAAATAATTCTATCTCTTTCTTCATTTACCCATTGTGCATCTTTGATTTCCTGTGGAATAGAATCTTTCATATCATTGATTATTCCATAAATATCATCTGGGTTTACTGTAACTTTTTTAGAAAATGGTACTGAGCCAGCTTCATCAATAAGTTCTTCTAATTCATCTAATAATGAAATAATATCCATATTTCCTCCTAATTAAATTTGTTTTTAATTTTATTTGCTACAATTTCAGGAACTAAGCCGTTAACATCTCTTTTAAATGATGCTATCTCTTTTACTATACTAGAACTTAGATATGAATATTTAGGTTCGGCAACCATAAACAAAGTTTCAACTACTCCTCCAGAATAAAATTTATTCATTTGAGCAAATTGTAATTCTATTTCATAGTCTGATACAGCTCTGATTCCCCTTATAATGGCATCTACTTGATTTTCTTTTACAAAATCAATCAAAAGGCCAGAATATTTTGCAACTTTTACGTTATTATAATCATATAATATATCTTCTAACATTTCAATTCTTTCATCCATAGAAAATAAATATTTTTTTGTATTATTAATAAGTACACAAACTATAACTTCATCGTAAATTTTAGATGCTCTTTTAATGATATCTAAATGTCCATTTGTTATCGGATCAAAACTACCAGGATATACAACTTTCATTCTCTCTCCCTATAAAACTTTATATGTTTCTTGCCATATTTTTTTTCATAAACTAATTCTAATTTATCAAAACATTCTGCAAAGTTAATATTTTCGTTCATTTCAGTGATAAATAGTGCATTCTTGAAATATTTGCTTCTAAGCATTAACTTAAACGATTCTATATAATATTCTTTTTCATCATATGGTGGATCAATATACACAAAATCTATATCATCTCTTATTTGTAATAGATTTTTTCTAAAATCACCTTTCAATACAACTGACTCTTTAGTGAAACTTGTATGATGCAGATTTTCTTCAAGTAATTTAACATTTTCTCTGTCTAATTCAGAAAAATACACTTTTTTTGCACCTCTACTAAGAAACTCAATCCCTATATTTCCTGTAGCCGCAAATAAATCTAATGCAATAAAGTCATTATCAAAAGGCTCCATTATATTAAAAATTGATTCTTTTATCCTATCTTCAGTTGGTCTTGCATTACTTGATTTTGGTCCTTGGAGCTTATGTCCTTTTCTTAAACCAGTAATTACTCTTAAAGCCATATTTCCTCAATTCATAACTATTTTATCTAATTCTTCTAACTTTTCATCAATAATATTTTTCAATTCTATACTAATATCGTAAGAATCTAATAACATATTGTTAACAGTTGATATAAGCTCTTCATTAAATAAAAATGAATTTTCAATTTCTATAAATCCTGATTGATTTGTTCCATATATTTCTCCAGAACCTCTAATTTCAAGGTCTTTTTTTGCTATTTCATAACCATCTAGATTGTCTTTTATAAATTCTAATTTTTCTGAAAGTTCATTTTTTTTATTCAATACAAAAAAGCAATATGATTGAATATCAGATCTACCAACCCTTCCCCTGATTTGATGCAATTGAGAAAGTCCAAATTGATTTGCATCATAAATGATTATAACATTTGCACTTGGAACATCTATACCCACTTCAATTATGCTGGTAGCTATTAAGATGTCAATTTTTCCATCAACAAAATCAGCTTGAACCTTTTCTTTCTTTTTAGATTCCATTTTACCATGAAGTTTTCCAATTCTTACTTTTGTATCAAAATATTTACGTAATTTTTTATATAATCTATCTACAGATTCTAAATTATTTGAATCCTCGTCATCTTCAACTCTTGATACAACTATATAAGCCTGATTACCTTCTCTAACTTGTTTGTATGCAAAATCAATAAAATCTTTTTCTTTATATATACTAGTTAAATAAGATTTAATAGCTTTTCTATTTTTAGGTAATTCATCAATAAAGCTTAAATCAAGATTATCATATAGGCTTAAAGCTAAAGTTCTTGGTATAGGTGTTGCAGATAAAAGTAGAGTATCTGGATACATCCCTTTATCAGAAAGCATCTTTCTTTGATAAACGCCAAATCTTTGCTGTTCATCCGTAATAATAAGCCCTAAATTATTAAAATTTACTTTTTCTTGAAAAAGTGCATGAGTCCCAAATATAATATTTATTTCACCATTTTGTAAATTATCATATATTTTAATTTTATTCTTAGTAGAACCGATTAATAATTCACAATTTATTCCAAATTGTTCTAAATACTTTTTATTTTTTTCATAATGCTGTATAGCAAGTATTTCAGTTGGAGCCATAAATGCTACTTGAAAATTATTTTTAATAGCTAATATTGAACTTAAAACCGCAACAATTGTTTTACCTGAGCCAACATCTCCTATCAAAAGTCTATTCATTCTCTTAGGTGAAGTCATATCATTAATGATTTCTGTTAAAACTTTATTCTGTGAATTTGTAAGTGCAAATCCTAAAGAATTTATATAATTAGTTAAATCATAATTATTAAATCTAATATATTGATTATTAAAATTTTCACTATAAATTTTATTTGCTAATTTTTCTAAATAAATATTGCGTAAACTATTGTTATATAATGCATTGTACAAATCTATATTGTTTTTGGGATTATGCAAAATTTTATATATTTCATTTATGTCTAATAGATTGTATTTATTTTTTATATTATCATTTAGATATTCATCTATTTTTATATCATTAGAAAATAAAAATTCCTTATATTTTATAATATCTTTTGAAGTTATTCCTTTTTTTATAGCATAGATGGGATAAATCCCACCTATGCTATTATCATCAATCTTTGAAACTACAGGGTTTATAATAGCTTTCTTATCAGCACTATAATAACCAAAAAACTTGTAAGTTTCCCCTATTTTAAGATTTTTTGATGAAAATCTATCATTGTACCATATTAAATTAATTTCTCCGCTTTCATCACTTCCTTTTAATCTAGAAATCGATTTATTAGCTTGGTAAAAATAAGTTTTGGAAATAGAATCTATTGTAATTTCAAAATATTGTCTAATACCATCAACAGCATTAATAATTAGAGTTTTATTTGATCTATCTTCATATCTAACAGGTAGATATGTCAATAAATTATATACAGTATATATATCTAATTCATTTAGTATTTCTTTTTTCTTATTTCCTACTCCCTTAATATCAGTTAATTTCATCTTATTCTATTGCAGCTATATAGTAATATAATGGTTGACCACCATGATACAATTCTATATCAACTAATGGATATTCTTTTTCTAATTCTTCTTGTACTTTAACAGCTTCTTTTTCAGTAATATCTTCACCATAATAAATAGAAATGATTCCTGAGTCATCTGTTATAGCATGCTTAATTAAATTTTTAAATGTTTCATTTAGCTCTTGACCCTTTACTACTATATCTCCATTTTCTAGACCTATAAAGTCATCTTTTTCGATATCTAGATTACCACTCTTAGTGTCTCTAATTGCATATGTTAATTGTAAACTTGTTACATATTTCAATGATTCTGTCATTTCTTCCCAATTTTCAGTAGCTGATTTTGATTCATCAAAATTAATCATAGCTGTAAAAGCTTGAGGTATTGATTTTGTTTCAATAACTAAAAGATTAGTATCTACAAGATCTATAGCTTGTTTTGCCGCTAAAATAATATTTTTATTATTAGGGAATATAAAAATATTCTCTGCATTTACACCATTAACAGCTTCTACAATATCAGCAGTAGATGGATTCATTGTTTGTCCACCCTCTATGAGCTTATCAACACCTAAATCGGTAAATATTTCGTCGAAACCATCGCCGATAGATACTGAAACAAATCCATACTTTTTCTTATTAGCTTTTTTGTTAGCTTTTTCTTGTTCTTCTTTTATCCTTATAACTTCGGCATTTTGAAGTCTCATATTTTCAATTTTAATTCCTGTTAATTCACCTTTTTGTCTAGCAAGACCAAGCACAAAACCTGGATCATCAGTATGAATATGAATTTTAATCATATCATCTGTACCAACAGCAACTATTGAATCACCATAAGGACTAATTTCATCTCTGAAATCTTCATAAGATTCATTACCATCTGTTAAAATTAAAAATTCTGTACAATATCCATATACTATATCTTCTGGTCTAATAGTTGAATCATGCTCAACATGTTTTTTCAAATTAATATTTTCTACTTCACTATCTGTTAAATTGTCTACTACTTCTTCCCCATTTAAAGTTCTATATGCACCTTCTAAAAGGAATATTAAACCTTGTCCACCAGCATCAACTACTTTTGCTTCTTTTAATACTGGAAGCATTTCTGGTGTCTTATTAAGAGCATCTCTACCTGCATCTATACAATCTTTTAAAAATTCCAAGATATCATCATATTTTAAGAATTTTTCTCTAGCAAATTCGGCAATCATTCTAATAACTGTAAGTATAGTACCTTCAGTTGGTTTTAATACTGCCTTATATGCTGTATCTCTTGCAGATTCAAAAGCTTCTACTAAATTAATAATTTCAATTTTATTAACTTGTTCAAATACCTTTGAAGCACCCCTACATAATTGTGAAAGTATAACTCCTGAGTTACCACGAGCGCCCATTAATGAACCTGTTGATAATGCTTTAGCTACAGATTTCATATTTTGCTCTGCACTTTCTAGTTTATTTCTTACTGATTTCATTGTTAAGGACATATTAGTACCTGTATCTCCATCAGGAACAGGAAAAACATTTAGCCCATTTACATATTCTTTGTTTGTTTCAAGATTTTTGCTGGCACCAATTATCGCCAGTTTTAAATCTTCAAATCCTATATTTTTCATATTTCCCCCATTAAATTCTAATTCCTTGAACAATCAAATTCACAGAATTAACCTTTAATTTAGTATTTTTTTCAACAGTATACTTTACTTTTTCAATGATATTTTCTGCAACAATAGCTATTCTAACTCCGAATTCCATCATTACTATTAAATCAATATCTAATTCATTGTTTACGACATCAACTTTAACACCTTTAGTTTTGTTCTCTACTTTTAACAACTCAAAAATTCCATCTCTTGTATTTTGTGCAACAAGACCAACTATACCATAGGATTCTTGTGCAGCTTCTGCTGCCAAAGTAGCTATAACCTTTTTATCAAAAACTATTCTTCCGTGTTCATTTTTTAATATAGCTGACATACTGACCCTCCTTTTATATATATGTAAATTATAACAGTACAAACAACAACTTGCAAAAAAATATATCTTTATGTTATAATAATTCGAGTAATACTAGTAATTATAGGAGGTGGATATATGGGTAAACAATGTGCAATTACAGGTAAAAAGAAAAAATCTGGTAATGTAGTTACTTTTTCACATAGAAAAATAAAAAGATCTTTCAAACCAAATCTAAAAAGAGTTAAAGCTGTTGTAGATGGAAAAGTTAAAAGAATTTGGGTTTCTACATCTGCATTAAAATCAGGCTTAGTTGAAAGACCTAATTATACAAATAGATCTGCAGAATAAATATGAGAGTGTGTTAGAATTATTAAATTTCTGATACACTTTTTTTACTTTTACCATATATATTTTTTTCTTTAAACACTAATTATTTATCTTTTTAAGTAATACTCTCTATTTGATTAATTTTAAAATTAAAAAGATACAAATAAAAATATCTGCTAAAGCAATCTTTAACAGATATTTTATCTAATATTTAATTTGGCATTATTACATAATTATTTAACTTATCTAACTTATCAAATTCATTATAATAGTTATCTATATTTTCATTATGTATCCAATTTATACTTACAATTTCATAATCGTCAACATTTTGTATTGAAAATAAAGCCTTATTCCCTATAAAATTATAAATGATTGGAAATATTTCAATTGAGTTAGCATTTTGCACCAATATATATGTTGAATTTGGTGAAATCGTAGCATCTATTGCTCCGGGCTTTCTTGAAATAACATCTCTCCAAGTTAAATTAATTGTAGGAGTTTGACCTATACTAATAATTGGATAAACATTTAAATCAAATTGTTTAGTAAATCTGGAACCCGTATCCCGATTAATTTCTACATCTAAATTTGATATAAATTTCCATGACATTTTAGCTCTTTGCATACCAATATTTTTAGGATTTGGATTAATTTCCGTAATATTAATTGATTGATTCGAAATTATTTGATTACTTACTTCCTTAAATGCAGTTTGATATATACTATTTCCGTTATTTCCTGCAATTTCAGTTATGCTCAACGGTTTATTGCTTGCAAGCTCATGAATATTAAAAATACTATGATTTTCATATATTGATTTTCCAGAATCAAAATAATTTGTAACTGCAATATATCCCTGATTAACATAATCAATTCTTCTTAAGTAATTGTCTTGAATATTATTAACTTTCAAATCATCTTCTATAAAAGTCTGATTTGCACCAATCTTATAAACTCTTATACTATTAATATTTTCATCGACCACTTCTTGTTTTATAGTCCATATTCCTGTACTTTTTGGAATTATTATATCCCTTACTTTAATTATTTTCGGAAAAATATCATCCTTAGTTTTCTTAAAGAAATAAGTATAATAATTATATTTTATATAATCTCGAACATTGTTGTCACGAACTCTAAATGATATTGCCAGTCCAAATTCATTATTTGAAATTTCTTCAGCGTTTTGACTTAATTCGCTAAGTTCTTTGTATTTATCATTAATTATATCAGCAGTCAAATTTTCATTTTTTTCAAATATTAATATCTTACCGAGATAAATTGTTAAGAGTTTTCCATCTCCGATATCAATAAATTCAAATGCTGTCGATAAATTATTAGATATCTTATAAACCTTAACCATTTCTTCTTCGATGACAAGATTTTCGGGTAGTACCGATATTTTATTTGTTAAATATGAATTAAGATTCAAATATCTAGAGTATATATTAGGATTTAGTATAAAAGAATCTTGAAACTGAGATACTTTTCTAGAGATAAATATATCTTTAATATCTATCTTTTCAGTGTTCTTTTCCGAAATATTATACTCATCTATTAAAGTCCATATTCCTTGAATATCTAAGTTATTATTAGGAACGGATATATTATTTGATGAATTTGACTCTTCATCAGCACTATCATTAACACATGACACTAGAATTAAAGAAATAAAAAGTAATAGTATTATTTTAACCTTTTTCATCGCTTCCTCCTAGCGGAATATTAAATTTAATGGTAGTACCTTCCCCAAGTTTACTTTGAATTTCTAATTTTCCACCATGTTTAATTATGATTTCTTCTGCAATTGATAGCCCAAGTCCCGTATTAGAACCTTTTGAGGTGCCTTTATAGAATTTAGTAGTAACTAGATCTATATCTTCTTCACTAATACCAATACCAGTATCAACTACTTCAAATATAATTTCATTTATTTCTTCATTTTTATTAATACTTACTATTATTGAACCATCTTCTAATGTAAATTTTATAGCATTATCAATTAGATTAATAAAAACTTGTTTTAATCTATTATTATCACCAATAATTATTGCTTTATCTACATTTGTATCAAAAATCAAAGAAATTCTTTTTTCTTTTGTTCTAGGATTCATTTGATTTACAATGTTTTTTACAACAGGCACTATATCAAATTCTGTCTTTGTCAAAGTAAAACTAGGTGATGTAAATCTTGAAAAATCTAGTAAATCCTCTACCATTTCTGACAATCTATCGGCTTCTTGCTCAATTATAATTAACCCTTCTTTTCTTGTATCAGAATCAATATCATAATCTTGTAATGTCAAAGCCCATCCCTTTATAGAGGTCAATGGAGTTCTCAATTCATGTGATACTGAAGAAATAAATTCTGTTTTTATTTCTTCCTTTTTAATAATATTACTACTTAATTCGTCCATAGTTTTTGCTAATTCACCTATTTCTCCATAATATTCCATATTAGACTTTTGATTATATTGTCCATCAGAAAGTTTAGATGCTAAGCTTGTTAATCTATTAATAGGTCTTAATAATTTATGAGCAAAATAATATAGCAATAACATCCATGCCAATAATGAAAATACTCCTAATAGCACAAATACTTGCATTTGTTTTCCAATATCTCTTCTTACACCTTCTGTATCACTTATAGTACGAAGAAACCCAATTTGACTGTTATTTACCTTAATTGGATAATTTAATATAAGAAGTCTATTGCTAATATCATTTTCAAATTTATATTTTCCGTCTGAAGATAACATATTCTCAGGTTTTACAATTATTTCACCAACTTTTGACGAACCCGTACTATCGTAAAATAGTTCACCTGAATTATTTAATAATTGAACCTGTCCATCTATATTATTTAAAAATTCAAATCTTTCATTAAATACCACTTCTGAAATAGAATATCTAGAAATAGATGATTCATATATTTCTACAGAAAACTTTGACTGTGATAACATTAAATTCTCTAAATTATAATAATAATATGTTCTTAAAGAGAAATATGTAAATATCAAATAAAATACTACAAATCCAATAAATATCAATAAAAAATACAATATTAATGAAAATTTTAGTGATTTTCTTTGTTCTCTAACTTTTTCAATTAATTTCCCCATCTATAACCTACACCCCATACAGTATGTAAATATTTAGGTTTACCTGGATCATCTTCAATTTTTGATCTAATCCTACGAATATTCACATCGATAATTTTTGTATCCGCTTTATTATCTTCACCCCAAGCTTGTTGCATCAATTCTTCTCTAGTAAATGCTCTATTTACATTTTCTAAAAAGATTTTAATAAGAGATAATTCAGTTGGAGTTAAAACAATATCTTTATTATCTTTTGTAAATCTTTTAGAATAAGAATTTAGTTCAAATGGTCCATATTTTAATACTTGAGATTTTTTGTCATCATCATTTGTTAATTTTATACGTCTTACCAATGATTGAATCCTTAAAACTAATTCTTGAGGATTAAATGGTTTAACCATATAATCATCAGCTCCTTTTTCAAGTCCTAAAATTCTATCTACATCTTGAGTCTTTGCAGTTAGCATTATTATGCCTACATTCGGCATTTCATTTCTTAAAATATCACAAACCTCAAAACCATTCATACCAGGCAACATTACATCAAGAATAACAACATGAGGATTTTCTTCAAGCGCAATTCTAACACCATCTTCGCCCGTCCCAGCTTCAAGAACTTGAAAACCAGCTTTTTCAACATTTATCTTAGTAAACTTTCTAATAGCAATTTCATCTTCAACTAGTAATACTTTTTCCACCATTAAATCTCCCTCATTAATTTTTTATATAATATTTCAATATTATTCTTATATTTACTTTCTATTGTTAAGCCTTTTACACTATCTAAATCAATTTTATTGTCAAATTTTATTTTATATGCAACTAATTGTTGATCTTTAAATAAATTAGACTTGATATTACCATATCTTCTATCTCCAATTATTGGATGTCCTATATCTTTAAGAGAAGCTCTAATTTGATGAGTTCTTCCAGTAATTAACTCTATCTCTATAAGCGAATATTTTTCACTAAATTTTATTGGATTAATAACAGTGATAGATTTTTTCCCTTTGGCATCAACTTTAACGAAATTATCATCATTTTTAACTAATTTATTTTCTATTTTAATTGGTCTATCTATTTTACCTTCAACTATTGCTAAATAGTATTTATTAATCAAAGTTTTTTGTTCATTTAATTTTAATAAGGCATTTCTATTTTTAGCGCCAACGACTATACCCATAGTATTTCTATCAATTCTGTTTATAAGGGCTGGCCTAAATGTTTTTTCAATTCTAGGAATATATTCTTTCCTAGCAATTAAAGTATCAATCATATAATCTACAACATTCTTTCCATAATCCTCTTTAGAGGCGGCATGGACAAGTAAATTTTGTGGCTTATCAAAAACTATAATATCTTCATTTTCATAAAGAATATCTATATCTATTTTCGATTTAAAATTTCTTACATCTTCTTGCCACTTTTCTAGTTCTTCATCATAAATATAAAAATTAATAATGTCACCCTTATGTAAAATCAAACTCGGTTCAGCTTTTTTCTTGTTCACTTTAATTTTCTTTGTTCTAAGCCATTTATAAAGTAATGAATTTGGTGCTTTATTTAAATATTTATTAAGAAATTTAATTATACTTTGTTCACTATCATTTATATCTATAACTATTTTTTTCATTTTGATTTTTTCCTTCTTTATGCTATTATTGTAACATAAATAATATAAAACTTGCATGTTTGATTTATGAAAGGAAAATTATGAAATATATTAAAGATTTTTTCTATAACTTTTCAGATATAATATTTGCCTTAATTATAGTTGTTGCAATAGGCTTTGTATTATATACAAATCTAGATTATTTAGTTAATGTTGAGGAAGCTCAAGCGGCTGTTGAAACTATTAAAGAAAATGAATCTAAAGAAGAAGTAGTTATTACTGTTACTATACCTTCGGGATTAAATGTTGAACAATTAGCAGATTTGTTAACAGAATATAAAGTTATAGAAAATAAAGAAGATTTTATAAAAAGTTTTGAAACAACAGAAAAAGTAAGTATCAAATCTGGTACTTATAAATTCAAACAAGGTGAAAATTTCGATAGAATTATTTCAACACTCATCAATTAATAAAAGGTTCTAGTACATTTAAGATTTTATCTTTTATGTAATAGAACCTTTAATTATTTATATATGATGATATAAGTGATTCTCTCTTTATATCATCAAAACAATTTAATTTTATCAAAATATTTTTAATATTCTCATTTAATGTATGTAAAATAATTTTTTCTTTTTTTATAAAACAAATCTCAAAAATCTTTGAATCCAGATTTTTTGAATTGACAAATATATTATATGCTTTGATATTACATGAATCTTCAAACTTTATCATAGCAATAATAGCTTTATCTTTCAAATTATAATTATTTACTTTATTATTATTTGCAAGCTTTGCTTTTTTTTCATTACCATTAATTTTATATTTATTATATTCTTCTAAGCATATTTTCGCTTTTGAATTATAATAATTATAATTATAAAGGGCTTTTTCAAAAGAATCTAAGACCGAAAATGGTCTTAGATTTATTTTTGAAAATATTTCATTGTTCATATGATTAAATTCCGATTTACTAATTAACTTATTATCTAATAAATCTATATATTTATTTCTAAGTTTAATAAATCTAATTAATTTTTCATTTTCAGAACTATACACTATAATACCTTTATTTGTGCTTCTAATCCTTCTGGTAAATCAGATTCTTCTTGTTCTAATCCTAAAAGAATTTCAACATCACTATTATTTGATAATTCATTAAATCTTTCTACTAATGTTTTGATTCCTTCATCATCAAATTTTACTAAATGATAAAGTCCATCTAAATATACTTTTTCAATATCATAATCTCTTGAAACAATACCTGCAACAAATCCAAATAGTGTTTCAATACTGTCAATACCAAAGTTTTTTGCATTTATTAATCTCACTGTATAATCTAATGTAAATATATGTTTATCATCCGTATCGATAAATACTATATTTCCATTTCCTCTTGCTTTTTCTTTATTTGCATCTTCAATGAGGAATTTAGTTTTACCACTACCTGATTTACCTAAAATTAAAGTAACCATTTCTAACACCTTCCTTTTAAATTATTTTCTACTATAAATAAATACTAATTTTCATAATCATTATAATCATCTTCATATTCATCATACTCATCATGATGGTGATGATGTTCATGATGGTGATGATCATGATTTTCACGATATTCAAAATATTCATCAAAATCAAAATCTACATTTTCATAATAAGCTTCAGAAACTAAATCGAATTCTTCTTGATCTTCAATTAAAGAAACATCAAATTCTTCATCTTCTCCATATTCAGCTTTATACAAAAGTATTTCTTGATAAGAATCATCTTCAACAGGCAATAGTGCAATATAGTCTTGACCTTTTAAATCAAATTGAGCCACTACTACACATTTTAATTCTGTATCATCATCAAGTGTTAAAATGATTTCTCTGAAATCGTCATCATAAATATCATAATTTTCATCCAAATCATCTTCCTTATCATAATCCATATCATCTAAATCATCATAAAGGGATAATTCATCTAAATCATCTTCATATAAATCATCGTCTAGATCAGTTTCATCATAATCATATTCATTATCGTTATAATTTTTTGTCATATCGGCCTCCAACTCTTCTTTATTTAAATATACACGGTTCAGAAGAATTTTACAAATTTTTTAATAACGTTTTCAAATATTCAAAGTTAAATTCTGTAGACTTAATTGAAATACTTTCAAAAGGAGTATGAGCACCCGTAATTGTAGGTCCAATACTAATCATATTTAGATGTGGATATTTTTGATCGAATATACCAGTTTCAAGGCCCGCATGAATTACAAGAACTTCTACATCTTCATGTCTAATATCTCTATATACATCTTTGGCAATACGCAACAATTCATTGTCAAAATTTGGCTTCCACATTGGATAACCATCTGAGAATGCTATGTCGAATCCATCATTTTCAGCTAATTTTTCAAATTCATTATATAAATAATCAAAATCATCTTTATCAGAAGATCTAATTGACGAATGTAAAATAAATGTATTTTCTTTAGTTTCAAGTATTGCTAAATTATTTGAAGATTTTACTATTTCTAGTTCCTTATCCATAGTGTTTACACCATGAGGGAATATTTGAACTAATTTTAATATTTTTTGAGAAACATCTTCAGAAATGTAAAAATTATTACTATCTACTTCTTCCAAAGTGAATGTCAAATCTAATTCTCTTTTCAAATTAGCATCTTTAATTTCTTTTGAATATTCTTCATATACATCCTTAAATTCATCTACATCATCTTTATTAACACCGATTATAGCATATGAACTTGATGGAATTGCATTGTATTTAGAACCACCTTCAAATGTTTGTAATGCAAAGTTTACTCTATTTTTAATCTTTAATAGTAGAGAATTTATTAATTTAATTGCATTAGCTCTTGCTTCATGAATCATTGAACCTGAGTGTCCACCTTGTAAACCAAATATTTTAATCTTGAAATTAGTTAAATCATCTTTTTCAATTCTTTCAAAATTTTTAGTTAATTTACTATGAATTCCACCTGCACAGCCTACTATAATTATCCA
>JAEZZB010000058.1 GCA_023442495.1 Bacillota bacterium | reverse complement strand
AATATTGAAATAGCAATTATTTCGATGAATGGTATAGTGCTTTCTAAAAATCTAAAATTTGGTGGAAACCAATTAGACCAAAGAATACTAGATTATATTTACGATAAATATTCCTTATTGATTGGTTTAAATACTGCTAAAGAAATTAAAGAAAATATAGGAAATGTTTTTGAAACTACAAACAGTAGCTATGAAATAAGTGGAAGAGATTTGTTATCAGGTATGCCTGTCAACTTAGAAATAAATGATCAAGATGTAGTTTCTGCGATTATCGGCGAAATTAATCAAATAATTAATGAAATTAGAATGTTAATAGAGAAAAATCCTCCAGAACTTGCAAGAGATATACTTAGAAATGGTATATTTGTAACAGGTGGATTAAGTCAATTAGAAGGGCTTGACCAGTTGATAGAACAAAAAATTGGAATAAAAGTGGTTAAGTCCGAAAATCCTATAACTGATGTGGTTACAGGATTAAAAATTGTTGCTGATAATTTAAAAGAATATATAAATATTAGGAAATAAAATGTTATATTATAATAAAAATAGAGTAAACAAAAAACATATAATCAGAGTTATTTTACTATTTGTATTAATTTTACTTACATCTATTAATCCTGATGCAAGTAAAATTGGAAGTAGAATTTATAGTTTTATAACTAAACCAGTAACCTTATTAACTACTAAAGTGTCTAAAGTAGCTACTGATGCAATAGATGCAGTTATAGGTACAAAACCAAATAGAGATATGGTTAATAAGCTTACTAAAGAAAATGAAGAATTAAAAGCAAAAGTTAATAATTTAGAATTTGTTGTAAATAATCAAAAATATTTAAAAGAAGCTGTTAAATTTAAAGATTTAACAAATGCATTAGATGCTAAATTAATTATGTTTGATAATGATTCAAGATTCTCACAATTTATGATTGATAAAGGATCTTTAAGTGGAGTGCGAGTTGGTGATGAAATTGTAAGTTCTTATGGTATGAATGATAAAAATACTTTAGGTTCATTAGTAGGCAGGGTAATTGAGGTTAATGATAATACTGCAATAGTATCATCTATTTATGATGATAAATTTAATATTAATTTTGAGCATGATAAATCAAATACAATTGGTGTTATAAGAAATCGTGATGATGGAAAATTAGAAGCTTATATGCTTGAAACTGCAGATATAAAACTTGGAGATTCAGTATATACATCTGGAACAGGTGGATTATACCAAAGAGGATTATATATAGGTAAAATAATTAAAGTAAAAATGTCTGAAGATAGTTTGAATCAATTAGTAACTATAGAAAGTCCAGTTAATTTTGCAAAATTATATGAAGTTTTTGTTTTGAGAGGAGATAATTAATGAAAAAGAGATATTTAATTATAATATTATTTATATTAAACTTAATCATTGATTTATCTATATTATCAAGATATGAATTTTATGGATACACACCAAGCTTTACTATACCAATTATTATTGTATTATCAATGTTTGCAAACAAAGAAAGTATTGTATATTATGCTATTCTACAAGGAATATTTCAAGATTTAGCTTTTGGACAAATTATTGGTCTTAATGCATTAATGTATTATTTAATTTCATATTATACTTTTAAAAATGTAAAAGATAATCAATACAACTTATCTTATGGAAATATAGTTGTAATTCTTTCAGTATTATTTAAAAATGTTTTTAGAATAGTTAGCTCATATCTAATAAGTCGTAGACTATATTTTTCATCTATATATGATTTTGTATTTACTCTAATTACTGAATTAATTTTTACATTAATTATATTTGATATTTTACACTTTATATATAGTAGCATGGATAAAAAACGCATTAAAAATCTATTTTAAGGAGGCAATATGAAAAAAAGTAGATTAAACTTAATTCTAATTATTTTTCTAATTGCTTTTTTTGTTCTGTTTTTCAGACTATTTCAATTGACAATAGTTGAAGGAGAAAAGTATAGAAAATTTTCAAATACTAATAGAATCAAAGAAGTTAATTTAGATGCGACTAGAGGAAGAATATACGATAGAAATGGTAAAGAGCTTGCAACAAATAAGGCGACTTATAATTTAGTGGCATATAAAGATAGATTTGACGAACTTGAACGTTCATCCAAAAATGAAGTTTTATCAAATTTAATTTCTATATTAGATCAAGATGGAATTAATTATCTTGAAGATTATTTCATTAGTTTAAATGAATTTATTTATGAAGATGAAAATTCATATTTTACAAATAAAAAATTACCGATGAATAAAGTAATTGAAAAAATTCAAAAAGAAAATTTATTAAAGGATATTTTCCTTTCTAAAACTGAAATAGGGGATAAAAAATATTTTTATCCAATAAAAAGAATTACTGATTATTTATCTTTAAGAGGTAAAACTATCCCTATCGAGATAAGTATTAAAAATGGAGTTGAAATTAACTTTATTAAAAATGCAGAATATGAAGTTTTAATCAATCAAGGTGTGATTAATGAAGATACTACAGCAGCTGACTATTTAGTTTCATTAATTAAAAATGATGATAGCTTTATTTATTATATTATTTCGCATCCATTTTCAAGAAAGATTGTCTATGATATTTTAGTTCAAAAGAAAATACAAGATGATTTAAAATTATCTGATTTAGTGTATAGGGCAGATATTGATTATATTGAAAATAAGGCGTCCTTACATAAATATTCTAATTTAGTTACACTAAAGTCCAATCCTAAAGATGACTTTGTAAATTTAGTAAAAGATAATTCACTCGAAGATTTATTGACATCGGTGTATAAAAGTTCGGATACTATGGTAGTACCAGTATCTATTCTTATTAATAATTTAGAGAAAAAAGGAATTGAAACGAATATTAAATATTCAATAGATGAAGAAAATAACAAGATAGAATTAAAATATAAAAATAAAGATTCTAAAAAAAGTGCCAATCCAGTTTATAGATTAATTGATTTAGCTTCTGAAAATAAAGTGATTGACGAGTTTATCTTGAATGAAAGTGTTATAAATTACGCTGAAAGATCATTATTTGATAAAGGCATATATCCAAGAATCTACAAAAATACTTGGGAGTATTCATATTTAAGTGATAAAGAAGATCAGATAAAAAAATATGATTCAGATAAAGTTGAAGATGTGTTTAATGAATTAACTGATTATTATAAACTTGAATCATATGATGAATACTTTAGATTAGGTATTTTATCTATAACAAATAAGATAAATGAACAAGGATATTTAGCATATACACCAAAAACTATTGCTCAAAATATTAATAAGTCTTCATTATTAAAAATTGAAGAAACTATTCCTAAAGATACGGGATTTGAAGTAGTTATAGATTCAGTAAGATATTATCCCCATGATAATTTAGCATCACATGCATTAGGATATATTGGTAGCATTTCTGAAGATAGTGAAATTGAAGAATTTATTCAATATAAGAAATATGATGTAAATGATAAAGTAGGTAAATCAGGACTTGAGCAAAGTTTTGAAGATACTTTAAGAGGAGCAAAAGGTAGAAAATTAGTATATACAGATGTATATGGACAAACTACCGATACAATAGAAGAGTTAAGTGCAGTCCCTGGAAATAATGTTTATACAACTATTGATTTAGAATTTCAAAAGCAAGTTGAAAGAATTACTTATGATATGCTTGAATCACTAAGAAATGGAACTCCATATAAATCATACTTTGGAGATTATTCTTTAGCACAGGCTCCAAAAGCTCAAATAGCTTCAGTGGTTGTAATGGATGCTAAAACGGGAGAAATACTTGCAATGGTATCCACACCAGATTACAATCCAAATTTATTTGTAAATGGCATATCTACTTATGATTGGTCACTATTAAACAATTCAGATCCGGAAGATATTTATGCTCCAAGACCAATTGTAAATAATGTTAATCAATCAGCATTTCCTCCAGGGTCTACATTTAAACCTTTAGTATCACTAGCAGCACTTGAAAAGGGATTAAATCCAAATTCTACAATTGATACTGATGGTTTTATTCAAATTGATAATAATAAATATTATGAATTTATTTATTCAACAACAGGTAAAATATGGGGAAGAATTGATTTATATACTGCTTTAGAAGTTTCAAGTAATTATTATTTTTATACATTAGGATTAGGATATAATCCGCATAATTCAAGTGATAGTGTAACTCAAGTGACCGTAGATGATATTCAATCTATGACGAAAAGACTTGGTATGCAAGATAAGACGGGAATAGAAATAGACAATAATACCGAATCTAGTGGATATTATCCTTCAGTTGAGAGAAAGATGATTATAGTCAGATCACAGCTTAATTCTTATTTAAGAAAAAATTTAGCTTTATATGCCAATAAAAATACTGAAATTACTGAAGAAAAACTAGATAATGATATTACAAATATCTTAAACTGGCTTGAAAAAGGCTCAAACATGTCTAGAACAGAAGTTATAGATGAAATAGAAAATATGGGATATGAAGCGTTAGAACCTTTAGAAGGTAGAACGATAGGACTTGGCGATTTAATAAAGTATAGCTATTTAAATGTTGCTAAATGGGATGAGCATGATAAAGTAAATATGGTAAT
>JAEZZB010000044.1 GCA_023442495.1 Bacillota bacterium | reverse complement strand
TATCTTACAAAAGCACTGATTTAAAGGATTTTGTAAAATTTTATAAAGAACTATAAGCTTCGTTTAAAATCATAATTTACTTATATTAAAATATTATAGTTGTGTATTATTATAATCTTCTACAATCTTATCTACTAATTTTTCAAGTTCCGGTCTTTTTTCTTCATCTAATGATGATTGGAATGAAAGAGCATCTGGATTAAGAACATTCATATTTCTCATTGAATTGAAGTGGTCAAGCATTAATTTACCAGCTCTTGATGCCCAAGAACCATTCTCAACAATAGCAACTGTTCTATTTTGAAGATTTAACATTTTCATATCTTCAAGAACTGCATTTACAGTTGGGTAAAGTGTCATATTGTATGTTACAGATGTAAATACCCAGTGTGATAATCTGAAACCATCAGCTATGATGTATGATAGATGAGTCTTTGATGCATCATAAACTTTGATATTTGTAATTCCTCTTTGTACAAGCATTGAAGCCATTAAAAATGCAACTTCTTCTGTATGACCATACATTGAACCATAAACTATTAAAACACCTTTTTCTTCTGGAGTATATGTTGCCCATTTCTTGTATTTTTCAATTAATGTGCCAAGATTTTTTCTCCAAATTGGTCCATGAAGAGGAGCAATCATTTTAATTTCAATATTAGCAGCCTTTGCTAAAGCATTCATCGTTGGTTTACCATATTTTCCTACAATATTTGTAAAGTATCTTCTAGCATGATCCATAAATTCTTTTTCAAAATCTAATTCATCATCAAATAGTCTACCATTTAATAATCCAAAGGTACCAAATGCGTCAGCTGAGAACAATACTTTTGTAGTAGTATCATATGTAAACATTACTTCTGGCCAGTGAACCATAGGAGCTTCTACGAAAGTTAACTCGTGTTTACCTAAGCTCAATACATCCCCTTCATGTACTTCTGTGTATGGAACTGAATCAATTGGAAAACCAAAACTTCTACAAAATTCTACAGCTTTTGGTGTCATATAAAAATGAGCATTTGGATATCTGTACATTATTTCACCAAGTGCACCAGCATGGTCTGGTTCCATGTGGTTTACTATTACAACGTCTAAGTCACGATCTTGTAATAAATGTTCGATATTTTCTATAAATTGTTCAGCAAAGCCCCAATCTACTGTATCTAAAAGACATGTTTTTTCATCTAAAATTAAATATGAATTATAAGTTACCCCTTCTGGTAGTGGATGTAGATTTTCGAACTGACTAGTTTTGTTATCGTTTACACCTATGTACCAAGTGTCCTCTGCAATTTGTCTTACATTATACATAAAAACCTCCTTAATTATGCTAATTTAATTATACATGCTTTTATCAATATATTCAAAGAACAATATATGAAAATCTTTACTTAAAATATTTATAAGCGAAATTCTTTTTTTTAGAGCGTGTAGAATGTGTTAATATAAGTGTAGGAGTAACTATGAAAAAATATTTTACAAGCATTGAAGAACAAATTAATATTTTAGAAAATAGAGGATTATCTATTCCCGATAAACAATACGCTAAGGATACGTTACTTAGATATAATTATTATAAAATAATAAATGGAACAAGAGATATATTTATAGTTGATGAAAAGACAAATAGATATCGTAAAGGCACGGAATTTGGAGATTTAATAGACATCCATAATTTTGATAAAGATTTAAAAAAATATCTATTAAGTCAGACTTTAGAGTTGGAAAGAATTGCAAGATCAATAATATCATATAAATTTGTTGAAAAATATCCTGAAAAAAATTCATATCTAAATCCCAATAATTTTAATCAGAAAGAAAAAAGCTTGGTTCTAATAAATATCGATAATATTATAGAAATAATAGACAGATACAGAAATGAAGAAAATTACAAGAGATCTATAAACTACTATTTTCACAAATATGATTCAGTACCATTTTGGTTTGTGATTAATTTTGTATCATTTGGAAAACTTGTCAATATATATGAAACATTGGACCTTGACTTGCAAGAAAGTATCGCCGATGAATTTCAAAAAATAATTGAAGAAAATTTAGGCTATTCATTGAATACATTTCTAACACCATCAGTATTAAAGTCATTTTTATCAAGTGCAAAAGATATAAGAAATATTGCTGCACATGATAATTTAATATTAGATTATAGATATGAAAATATAGAATATTTTGAGCCAATCCATGGTAAATACAATTATAAAAAAGATGAAAAATTAGATAAACTCTATCACGCAATTGTATGTATTGAAGCCATGCTACCATATAAATATTTTGGTAAATCAAAAAATGAAATTGATTATTTATTTGAAAGACTTAAAAAAGAAGTAGACGAGATTGCTTATAATAGAGTTAAAAATAGTTTAGCATATAAAGAAAATAATGAGTAAAAAGAGGGAATTATGAAATTTGTGCATTTAGCTGATTTGCATATCGGAAAAAGTGTAAATGGCTACTCAATGATTGATGATCAGATTTTTGCTTTAGATCAAATAATAAAATTGCTGGAACAAGAAAATATAAAGATGTTAATAATCGCAGGAGATATATATCAAAATACAGTTCCTTCAGTTGAAGCGATTAAAGTTTTTGAGAAATTTTTGAGTAGACTAAATAGTTTAGATATAACTACGCTTATAATTTCTGGAAATCATGACTCAAGTGATAGACTTTCATACGCCAATGAATTTTTTAGAAACTCTGAAATATATATTTCTAACTCATATAATGGGGAAATTGAAAAAGTATCATTTAATGATGAATTTGGGAAAATAAATTTTTATTTATTCCCTTATATTAAACCTGCAAATGTTAAGAGATATTTTGAAGATAGGGAAATAATTTCATATCAAGATGCTGTAAAAGCAGTAATAGAATCCATAGAATTAGATAAAAGTGAAAGAAATGTAATGATTTCTCACCAGTTTATATTAAATGCAGAGATTTCAGAATCTGAGGAAATATATGCAGGAGAAGCTGAGGCCGTATCAATGAATCTTTATAAAGATTTCGACTATGTAGCACTTGGTCATATTCATAAAAAACAATCATTTTTAAATGGAAAAATAAGATATCCGGGAGCTTTATTAAAATACGCATCAAGTGAATCAAATTATGATAAGTCTATCACAATAGTTGATATAAAGGAAAAAAATAATATAGAAATAACTGAAAGAAAAATAGAATATCTTCATGAAATGAGAAAAATTCGAGGATTTTTTGATGATATTATTCGTTCTGCAAGTGAAGATTCAAATCCTAATGACTATATACATATTGAACTTTTAGATGATATTGAAATTTCAGAGGGATTGCAGAGATTAAGAGAGTTTTATCCAAATATTATGACCATGCGATATGATAAGTTAAAAATAGAGAATAATAATTTCGAAAATTTTGACTTTGAAGAGAATGAAAAAAGTCCGTTGGAGCTTTTTAATGATTTTTATTATCTAATAATGGGACAAGAAATTTCATCTTCGAAAGAAGAAATAATTAAAGAAGCTATAGATAAAATATGGAGGGAAAATGAGAACAATTAATTTAAGATTAAAAGCATTTGGCCCTTTTAAAGATGAAATAAATATTGAATTTGATAAATTTGGTAAGGAAGGACTATTTTTAATTTCCGGACAAACTGGAGCTGGGAAGACTAGTATTTTTGATGCGATTATTTATGCTCTTTACGGAATCTCAAGCGGTGGGGAAAGAGATGAAAAAATGCTTCAATTTACAGCTTCAGAAAATAAGACGACCACATTTGTTGAATTGACATTTGAATATAAAAAGGAAATCTATACCATTTATCGTGAATTTACTATAAGATATAGCGAAAAAACCAAAAAAAAGAAGGTGAATAAATTTGCTTGGATAAAACTTCCAAATGGTGAAGTGATAGATGGAATAACTGATACTACAAATAAAATAGTTTCTTTATTAGGTATTAACAAAGATCAATATACTCAAATTGCTATGCTTGCTCAAGGTAAATTTATGAAATTACTCAAAGCCTCTAGTGAAAAGAAAAAAGAGCTTTTTAGAGATATATTTAATACTCAAAAATATGATTTATTAGACCGTGAAATATATTCAAAATTGAAAGAAACGGAAGCTGATTTAAAAGCTCTTGAAGTGCAAAGAGACACCATTTATAACAATATAAATATAGATAGCGAAGATGAAGATACATTTTCAAAATCTAAAGCGATAGGTGTTGACAATGTAATTATTTTTGTTAAGGAAATAAATAATAAATTCAATTTTGAAAATAAAGAATTAAATAAGGAAATTAGAAAATATTCAAAAAGTTATGATGAAAAAAATTTATTGAAAGATAAGATATCAGATTATTTGGAAAGAATTAAAAAGATTAATGAAAATAAAATTGAATTAGAAAAAATCACTCCAAAATATGAAGATTTAAAAAATAGATTTTTGGAAATTCCGGCAAAGGAAATAAATATAGATTCGTTAAAATCTCAATTAAATCAATTAGAAAATGAACTAAAACTATTTGAAACTCTTGAAAATATTCAAACAGAAAAAATTGAAATAAATAGTAAATTAAAATTATATGAAGACAATTTAAAAGAATTAAAAATCGAAATTCAAGATATAATGTCAGACATTGAAGATAAAAAGCAATATATTTTAGAAAACAAAGGTGCGAAAGATATAAAAGTTTCTATTCTAAATGAAGAAAACTCATTAAATTTAAAGAAAGAAAAATTAAATTCTATATTGGACGATATAAAAAATATTGATAAATTTGAAAAAGAAAAAGAAACAAAAAGTCGTTCATATCTAGAAATAAAAGAACAATACAATATTGAGCTTCAAAAATACAATCATGACAGTGATATATATTTTGAATCACAAGCAGGCATTTTAGCTGAAACTTTAATGGATAATGTTGAATGTCCTGTATGTGGATCTACTTATCATCCAAATCCAGCAAAATTAAGTCATGAAGTTTTATCAAAAGATGAACTCGATAAAG
>JAEZZB010000038.1 GCA_023442495.1 Bacillota bacterium | reverse complement strand
AGATTGCTTTTCTACCAGATAATCCTGAAATATATGAAGATATGACGGGAAGAAAATTTGTATATTTTGTTTCAAATATTTATGGTGTTTCTAAAGAAGATAGAGATAGAAGACTTGTGGAACTTGCACAAATGTTTGGAATGGCTGAAGATCTGGATATATTAATATCTGGTTATTCTCACGGTATGAAACAAAAAATTGCACTTATATCTGCACTAATTCACGATCCTGACGTTTTAATGCTCGATGAACCAATGGTCGGACTTGATCCACAAGCTTCATTCAATTTAAAAGAATTAATGCGTGAAAGGATAAAACGTGGAAAATCGGTATTCTTTTCTTCACACGTCATGGATGTTGTAGAAAAAATTGTCGATAGAATAATTATAATTAAAAAAGGCGAATTGATTTTCCAAGGCACAATTGACGAACTTAAAGAATTAAAATCTTATGAAGGCGATTTAGAAAAACTATTCTTGGAGATGACAAAATGACAAATCTTATAGAAATAATAAAAAGAGATTTTGGATTTTATTCTGATTTTAAGGCAATATTCAAAAATAAAAAATCTAGAAATAAATTTTTAGCGAAAATATTTTTATTCGTACTAACAATATTTTATGTAGTAATCTTCATGACATTTATGCTTGATTCATTTGATTTTTTTAAGGCGGCGGGTATTGAAAGTCAATTTTTGATGACGGGATTTTCACCATTTATTTTGCTTACAGTATTTTTTGTAACGCCATTTATTATTAGTAAAATATATTTTTCAAATCAAATGAAAATTTTGCTAAGATTTCCTGTCAGACATGAAGATTTATTATTAAGTAGAATTATTTCTTTAGCTGGTTCGGCAATGGTATTTTCCATATTTGTTACTGTACCTGTAGTGATAAAATATGGAATCGGAATGAATAAAGGATTGCTATTTTATTTAGAAGCTTTGATTTCAATGGTTACATTGGCTGTCATAACTGTTGATATTTTGGCTATGATAGTTATTTTCATAATGAAATATATCAATAAAAATGCATTTCTAAAAAACACATTAAAATATATTTCATATGTTTTATTTTTTGTAATGATGATTGGTATTCAGATATTATTACAAGCACAATCATTTGAAGATGGGGGAAATGATTTAATTCAAAATGCTGGAAAATATTCAGAAATTTTAGCAAATTATTTACCACATTTAAATATGGTTAAAATTGCTTTAACTACAGATTCAATCGGACTGAGTTTGTTATATATACTTATTTTAATGGCAGTAGCTGCTATACTTACTTATATACTGATAAAAATCTTTACCAATATGATGGTTGACGGTATCTTATCAGCAAATACTACACGAAATAGAAAAATCAAAACAAAAGACAAAACAAAATCAACTATTGTAGAGATTATGCAAAAAGAATTTTTTAATATAGTGAAAAATGCAATGTATGCAATGAATAAATTGCTTTTTGGATTAATAATGGTCGTTTTCCTTGTATTTCCATTTATAAGGGTAATACGTGAAGAAGGTGGAAATATTTCAAATATATTAGATAATATTTATCAAGGTTATAATATGGTAGTTAACAGCTTTAATAATCCTATAATAGCAACAATAGCAATTTCAATATTATTTAGTGTAGCAGTTACACTATTTTCTGCATCTGGTTCAGAAACTACTTCTACTACATTTACAAGGGAAGGTAAAAATCTTTGGATGATGAAGATGTTTCCGATAAGGACGGTAGATCAATTATTTGGAAGAATATTAGCTTCTACCATGATTATTTCAATAGCAACACTACCAATACTTTTAATTTTGCTATTTCTAATAAAATTTAACTTAATATCAGTCATTTCAGCTTTAATTACAAATGTTCTAGTAGCTATGTCAATGAGTTCGATATCGTTAATAGTAGGTATACTAATCGTTAAAACCGATTGGGATAACCCACAACAAGCAATTAAAGGGTTCCAAAGTATGATAATTTTATTAGGATCTTTAGGTTTACTATTTTTATTAATGTATCTACCATTAAAAATATTAGATATTGATAATATTATGAATTTAACGGATAAACTTTTATATGTACCATTTATACAATTGTTTATAGTAATCTTATTGGGGATAATATCTTACTTTATAAGTAAAAAATTATATGAAAAACGTTTAAGATTAATGGGAAGTTAAGTGTAAAATACCTGATTGGAGATTTTCCAATCAGGTATTTTGTATACAATAAAAATATCTATTTAAATCTTACCTCTATCACTGTATTATCCATTTCGCTACCGTCCTTTGGACTAATTGCATAAAATTCTAATTTTCCCGTATCCGTTTTTGGAGTCTCGAAATCTATCACAAAATCAAAGTCGGCTCTTGTTAGACCACTTAATTTTCCGTTTATATAACTTTCAACTATTACATTTCCGTCATCATCTAAAAGTCGGTAGTTCAGAGTATTTTCAAATACACTCATGCTACCTTTAATCGATGTTGAATTAGTCAATAAATCACCGTCTTTGAAATTATCAAGCCATACAATAGGTTCGAGTACTAAATCTAAATTTCTCTTTAGATTTGCTTCTAGAAGATTTATATGGCCCCAAAGTGTTTCTACTTCTTTTCCTTCGACTAAAATTTTAATTTCATCAATAGTATTAAATTCAGTCAATGTATTTGCAATAG
>JAEZZB010000046.1 GCA_023442495.1 Bacillota bacterium | reverse complement strand
ATAACTTTGAACCTTAAACAAATACTTCAACCCATTGTTTAAAAATAACTATGGAGTTAGATTTTTACTTCTAACTCCAATTAAATGTTATTCTAATTCTTCACCAACACTATTTGACAAAGAACCTAAAAAAGTGGTAAACTTATCAAAGTTTACCACTTTATTTATTGATTATATTCCATCTTCAAAATCATCTAAATTTTCATCATTTCTGACTAATTCATATTTTGTAATTGAATCTTTGCCAGCATTCATAATTTCATCTGCTAACACGTCTATGTCGTCATTTTCTGATGTTATTGCTGTAAATAGTGAAGCGAAATTTAATCCTGATAGGATTCTAACATTTTCATGTTCTCCAAAATTCATAACCGATCTGTTAAATGGTGTACCGCCCATTAAATCGGTCATAAATATTATGTTGTCATATTCTCCGTTAAAGCTATCAAAAGCTTCTTTAAGTTGTTTATCTATTGTTTCAAAAGTGTCTCCGTCTAAAAAGTTAATGTATTTAACATTTGGAAATTCCCCAGCGATCATTTTGACTGTAGACAAAATTCCCTCTGAAAATTTCCCGTGAGCACTTATAATAACTGCCGTTGATTTCATTAGAATATTCCGAAGAATGCACCAACTACTGCGATTACTAATAATAAACAGATACCCATAATAGGTGTCCATCTCTTCTTAGTAATTAATAGATAAAGCATGATTACTAAACCTAAATCGATTAAGTTTGGTAATATACCATCAAGGATAGATTGAATATTGATTTTAACATCTTGTTCTTCAATTCTATTGAATGTAATTTCTGAATATCCATTTTTTAAATCTACTATTTTTGCACCATCAGAGAATACAGGTTTGTCATCTTTTAATACAATTTCACCATCTTTATATTTATATAGATATTCATTGTATTTTTCTAATTCGTCATTTGAAACAACTGTAGTAACTTCTACTGGAGCATTTGTAGTACCATTTGGAATTTCAAATTTTGTTTTTGTACCACCGTATAATACAGTTAAAGCACCTACAACGAATACACCTAAAATAGATGCAGCTCTTGTAAATTCTTTTGAATTAGCTGTAAGTATACTGATAGCTTCTGTACCCTTCTTATATGACCAGTGCATTAACCAAAATCTTACTGCAAATTGTGCAATATTAAATATAGCTAGGAATAATATTGGAGCCCAAATACTTCCATCTAATGCCATATTAGCGGTAATACCTGCTGTAATAGGTACAAGTGTGAACCAGAATAAAGCATCCCCTATACCACCTAGTGGTCCCATTGCTGCAACTCTAACAGCACGGATTGTAGGAATATCAGCTTTGTTTTGCTCTAATGATAGAATGATACCCATAACGAATGTTACTAAGAATGGGTGTGTATTAAAGAATTCAAGGTTGTGTGACATTGATGCTGCCAAATCGTCTTTATTTGTATGGATTTTCTTTAATCCTGGTAAAATACCGTATAACCAACCTGCAGCTTGCATTCTTTCATAGTTGAAAGAAGCTTGTAAGAACAATGATCTCCAAACCATTTGATTCAAAGTCTTTTTATCTAGCATAGGAGCTGGGTTTTGATCTTTATAATTGTTAGGTATATTATATTCCATCTTCTTCTCCTCCTACTGCTACTGTATTTTTAAGTTTAGTTTGAATTTGATAATCCCAGTATGCAATTGCAAAACCGATTAGTGCTAAGATTAATAATGCTGATGATCCAAGTTTTGCAGTTGCTGCAATGATGATTGCTAATGCAAAACCTGCAAAATAGAATCCCCATAAATCTTTAGACATCATAACCTTAAGTAATATTGCAAAACCTACGAATTTCATCATTCCACCCGCTGTTGATAACCCACTCATCAACCATTTTGGTATTGCATTTGCTAATTTACTACCAAATGTAGATCCTGCAAAGAAGAATAGTAATACTATTAGACCAAATAGTAATCCTAAGATTCCCATTGCTAGATAGTTTATACTTCTAATTCCGCCTGGGTTAGCGTCATGAGCATATTTATCAGCTTTTGACATAAGTGGTGACATAAGTGTAAACGTAATTGTTACAGCATATTGTCCAAGTAATGCAAATGGAATAGCTGTAGCAACTGCTACTGTAGGTTCTAATCCTGATGAAATAGCTAAAACAGTAGCCATAATTCCACCGATAACTGGGTTAGGTGGTTGAGCTCCACCAACTGGCATGTTACCAATTGTAATTAATTGATAAGTAGCACCAACTGTTAAACCTATTTGAATATCTCCTAAAATAGCACCTATAACTGGACCCATTACGATAGGTTGATATAGTGATTCTAGGAAGTTATATTGGTCAATTGCTGCTACAAATGTTACTAGGAAAACTAGTAAAATTTGAATAAAATTATAATCCATTATTCCTCCTATAAAATATTGTGTGAAAATTAATTAAATAATTTTTCCACGTTTTCTGCTGATTCTTGAGGTACTTTTCTAATTTCTAGTTCTACCCCGTGTTCGCGAAGTTTTTTGAATGCTTCAACATCAGAATCATCGACTGAAACTACAGTTGCAACTTGACGTTTGCCTTCAGCATGATGCATATTTCCAATGTTTACTTTAGTGATCGGTACACCACCTTCAACCAACTTCAAAACATCTTGCGGATTTTCACAAACAATAAATATTTTTTGTCTATCCGCAGCCTTGCCTATTATATTAATAGTCTTTTCTATCGAAAAATATCTTGTAGCTACACCGTTTGGAGCCGCCATATCCATTAATGATTGTCTCATTTTGTTATTAGCCACTTCATCGTTAGCTACTAAAATTAAGTTTGCTCCAATGACATTTGTCCACTGGGTTGCCACTTGACCATGAATTAGACGATTGTCAATCCTTGTTAATACTATATTTGGCATAAAACCTCTCCTTATTTAATAATTTCTTTTATACTGTATCTATCAGTTTTTATTACAACGCCTTTAGCAATTTCTAAATCGACGTCTTTTTCTCTTACATTAACTAATTTTCCGTATATACCATTATTTAACATAACTTCTTTTCCTGGCTTAATTCTTTCGTGTAATTCTTTATAGTATTTTCTATTCGCTTTAAGTGTTCTGTAATTGAATATTTGAATTATTACAAATATAGCAAATACAAATACTAAAAAAACTATTGCCGAAGCGTATATATTTTCCCACATAAAATTACCCATTAATCTTCAAAATCGTAAATAATAACGCCTTGTACAACCCTATTTACTACTCCTGCCGGATTAGGATTATCGGGATTGATACCATGTTTTATAGATGAATGTAATGCAAATACTTGTGCATACAATAAATATAATATTCCAAGATATACATCATTTTCCACATTGACATCCACGCTAATAACTTGATCTGAATTTTCTTCCAACTCTTTATCAAAATGATTTGAGTAGACAACTACTTTGTGTGTTCCCTCATTTTGATGCATTTCTTTAGCGATATCTAAATCGTATTTATACGCATATTTTTCTTTTGGCAAGAAAACAAAATTTATTGTCTTATCATCGATGATTGATTTCGGACCATGTCTGAACCCCATTGTCGATTCACTGAGACTTACTACTTTACCTCTCGTCAATTCGAGAATTTTAAGTGCCGCTTCTTTAGCTATACCTTTGTAAGGACCAGATCCAAGATAAATAACTCTTTCATAATCAAAATCGAGAGCATTTTTTAACACTTCGTATGCATTTTTCAATAATTTTTCTGCAGTATTTGCAAAAACTGATAATTCTTCAATATTTTTGTCAAAATTATCTACATCAAATAATAACATTGCAGTAACGGACATACATGTATATGAGCTAGTCATAGCAAAGCTCTTATCATTTGATCCTTCCGGCATAATTAAAGTTAGTGTATTTTTAGATTGATCAGATATTTTTGCAAGTTTTCCATCCGGATTACAAGTAATAAATACATGAAATACTTTATCTAATAACTGATTTGCTAAATTAACACTTGCTACCGATTCAGGGCTATTACCCGATCTAGCAAAGTTCACTAAAATAGTCGGTCTTTCTTTTTTTAGATACATATAAGGATTTGAAACTAAATCTGTACTAGGTAATGCATAAAAATTACCTTTAGCATGTCTTGTTAAATATGGTGCAACAAGTTGACCTACATAATCAGACGTTCCCCCACCAGTAAACACAACATCTACATCTTTGTCTATAAATTCTTCTTCTAAAAATTTCTCAATTTTTTCTTTATTATCATCAAATATCTGTGGAATTTCTTTCCAAAGTCTAGGTTGTTGGTCTATCTCTGATGCGGTATTCAACCCATCAAGTTCTTTCCACTCTTCGACGGTTTTATTGAACATTTCTACCTCCTTAAATGGTCATTACCATCATTATATCATATATGAAATCAATTTCAAGTTTTTTTTTATTAATGATTTATAATTAATTGACATAAGAAATATACTGTATTTTTTTGTATGCGTTTTTTATGAAATCCATAACATATTTTATGCTTGATATCTTAATTCACCGTCTAAATATGTTCTTTCTAAATTTAATTGTTCATCAAACACTATAAAATCTGCATCTCTTCCTTCAAGTAGTACACCACATCTATCATCAATTCCAACAGATTTTGCTGCATGATATGAAGCCATATCTATAGCTTGTTTTACAGTTGCGATATTCCAATCGTGAACATTTTTTACACCAGTCTTCAAATCTAGAATTGATCCAGCAAGTGATCCTGATTCCAATCTCGCAGTTCCATTTTTAACTATTACTGGAAATTCACCAAGTCTTGACATACCATCACCTAATCCTCCTGCTCGCATACAGTCAGTTATGAGTAAAATTTTATCATGACCTTTAACTTTCATGGCAATACCTGCTGAAACGGGATGTACATGGTGACCGTCACAAATTAATTCGGCATAGGCGTCACTATACATTGCTGCACCTACCATACCCGGTTCTCTATGATGAAGTCCTCTCATACCATTGTATAAATGAACGAAAATATTTGCTCCTGCATTTACTGCAGAAATAGCTTGCTCATAAGTAGCATCACTATGAGCTAATGCAACATATATTCCCATTTCTTTAGCAGCTTTGATAAATTCTGTTACACCCTGTCTTTCTGCTGCAATAGCAATTTTCTTAATTATTCCACCGGATAAATCTTGCCATTTTTTTAATTGTTCAATTGAAGGATCTGACATATATGCAGGATTTTGTGCGCCTTTATATTTTTCAGTAAAATAAGGACCTT
>JAEZZB010000037.1 GCA_023442495.1 Bacillota bacterium | reverse complement strand
TTTTTTTAGTCGTAAGATTATAATTTTGCGTTATTCTCCAAGTTAATCTCAGAAGAAAGGATGTCATCTATTATAGTTTCTTAATATAAATTTTTTACTTATTAAGCTTCACATGCTAAACATACAGATGTTTGATAGAATTTTTGTGCGGCATTGGTTGAATGTTGGTAATAAAGTGATTTAATACCATTTTCCCAAGCGTATAGATGTAATTCATTTAACTCTTTAGCAGAAGTCTTAGGATTAACCATAATGTTTAGTGATTGACCTTGATCTATATATTTTTGTCTCACACTAGCTTGATTTATTATCTCGTATTGATTTATTTCTGAGAAAGTCTTAAATACATCTTTTTCATGATCGGATAAATAATCTAAATGTTGTACCGATCCATCGTGATTTCTTATATCTATCCAAGTATCACGTGTATCTTTATCATATTTTTGTAAAACTTCTTTTAGATAAGGATTTTGTACAGTTACCTTAACCTTAGCTACATCTTTTACGTAATTATTTGACCAAATAGGTTCTATAGATTGAGATGTTTGACCTAATATGAAAGCTGATGAAGTGGTCGGAGCTACAGCCATTAAAGTGGCATTTCTCCTACCGGTACCTTTCATAAAGCTAGGTTCTCCAAATTGTTTTGCTAATTTCTTAGTAGCTTCTTCTGCTTGATCTCTAATAGTCTTAAATATTTCTTCATTTAATAGACTAGCTTCAACTGATTCAAATGCAATCATCTTAGATTGTAATAAAGAATGCCAACCTAATACACCTAAACCTAATGCTCTATTTTCTAGTGCAAAATTATATGCTCTTTTCATAAAATGGAATGCATCTTTATATTCTCTTTCTTGAGAATCTCTTAAACTTTCTAATTTATCGATGAAATCTGTCATAACTGCATCTAAGAAGTAAATCATAGTTTCTACGGCATCTGTATCTTTCCATTCATCAAAGTGAAGAACATTCATTGAAGATAGATTACATACAAATGACCAATCTTCATTATCTGGTAGAGCTATTTCTGAACATAAATTGGAATGAGTAATTTTTTTATCTTTGTACCATTCAGGTTTATTATTATTTACAGTATCTGTAAAGAATATATATGGATATCCCATTTCTACACGTCTTTGTAAAAGTTTTGCCCATGTTTTTCTTTTATCTTTATCGCCACCTATCATTCCTAATATCCACTCATCAGAAACCGTTACACCATGATTTAAATTTTGTATATCGTTACCTTCAGTACCAATTTCTAAAAATTCATCAATATCTGGATGATCTATAGGTAGATATGGTGCAAATCTTCCACGTCTTGCTGAACCTTGACTTACTGTATCAGTCATTTGTTCGAAAAGTTTCATAAAATGTACTGCGCCTGATGAAATTCCGTTATTAGTTATAGCTGCACCTCTACCTCTTACATCACCAAAATACCCAGATGTACCACCACCATATTTAGACATCATACCAACTTCACTAGTTGAATATAAAATACCACCCATATTATCTGGCACATAAGACCCAAAACAAGATATTGGTAAACCACGATTGTTACCAAAATTAGTCCATACTGGAGTTGATAGAGAATAGTATCCCTTACCTAAATACCCATAGAATTTGTCAGAAAATCCTTCTATACCTAATTTCTTTTCCGCTATATCAGCTATTTCTCTTAATCTTTCTTTAGCTGTTTGCCCTGCTCCTAAATATCCACGGCTTAAAAATAGGTGACTATTTTCCGTAAGCCAATAAAATTCTTCTCTCATAAAATCCCCTAATCTATATATTAGAATAAATCATCTGCTGTAATACTTCTTGATCTCTTAGTGTAGTTTACAGATCTCTTTTCAAAGAAATCTACATGTTTAGTAGCAACTACTTCATCATCAAACCAGTCTGTTTTCTCAACTTCTTTTTCATCTACATCGAATATTCTTTCAAGTCCAATAGCTTCAAGTGAATTATTTAATCTATTTTTTATAAATTCTTCAACTGTATATCTAGGCATAAATTCTAATTCACCATCTTCAAATATCCAATCTAAGACCTCATGTTCAGATTTATATGCTTCCTTAACTAAATCATATATGTCATTTGCCATTGAATCATCAAACCATTTAGGCTTTTCTTCTTTAATTGTATTAATTAATTCAACACCGAATTCTCCATGTAATTGTTCTTCTTTAGAAGTTGCTTCAATAGCATTTGATATTCCACTAAACAAATTACTATATTTATTAAATGACATTATAATCAAGAATTGACTAAATAAGGAAATATGTTCAACAAATGCTGAAAATAGTAAAATAGCTATTGCATAATCTCTATCATTTCCAGTTCTTGCATATTCATTATGTTTTCTTAAATAGTTAACACGGTTTCTTAATGCTGGTATTTCATCAATTTTTTCAAATTCATTATTTAATCCTAATAATTCTAATAAATGAGCATATGCATCACTATGTCTTACTTCAGATTCAGCAAAAGTATGTCCAACATTAGCAAGCTCTGGTTTAGGTAATCTCTTATATAAATCTCCCCAAAATTCTTTAACATCTACTTCAATTTGCGCTATAGCAAGCATTGAGTTTTTAATAGCTGTTCTTTCATGGTCTTTTACATTCACTTTATAATCTTGTATATCTGAAGTATAGTTGTATTCTGTATGTAGCCAATATGAGTGTTGTATAGCTTCTTTATATTTTTCTAACTCTGGATATTCATATGGCTTAAGATTTTTTCTAGGTTTAAATATATCTCTTTTTCTTTCTTGCTTTCTTTCTTCTCTATATATAATATATGCTTTTGCAGTACGTGTATGCTTATTTAACATTAGTACTTCTTCTACTTTATCTTGAATAGTCTCTACATCTACACTATCCTGATTGAAAGAATCCACTACCTGATTAGCACTATCCAATATATCTTGAGTAGACATTTCTTCAGTTTCGTTATTAGCTTTAGTAATAGCTATTATTATTTTTTCTTTATTAAAATCAACTACTTCACCATTTCTTTTTATTACCGTTTTTATCATAATTAACTCCTAAAGATGTTCTAATATATCATTATATTCTTCAAAATTAATAAATTCATCATCAATTTCTACTTGAGGTAATTGTCTTAATCCTGCTTCAATTAAATGTCTTCTAGCATCTTCATTTTCAGATATGTTTAATTCTTTATAGCTTATATTTTTCATCTCTAACCATTTTTTTAGCATCATGCATTTTCCACATCCAGTATTGCTATATACAACTACTTTTTTACTCATTTAAGCTCTTCTCCTTATATTTTTATTAATATTACTATGTTACACTATTTCAGTTCTAAAATTCAAGTATAAAACAACAATATATCCTACATATA
>JAEZZB010000061.1 GCA_023442495.1 Bacillota bacterium | reverse complement strand
TATTAACATTTGCAAAGAAAACAAAAAAAATTCTTGCTGAAAAAGGAATTAATGTCAGATACAAAACAAAATGGATAAATAAACTGCCATTTATTATGGAATCAATAGATAATAATCATTTAGTTGCCATTATACTAGGTTCAAATTTCAAAGATTATCATTGGATACTATGTACAGGCTATTTGATTACAGATAAATATAAAATCATTCTAAAAATTATTGACAATTGGAATAAAGATTTTAGATATTATATTCCTGGAGATAGCACTGTAATGATATACACTATGCGTTTTGAAAAAATTAATAATTTAAATGCTAAATGTCCCCACTAAAATCAATAATGGGGACATTTCAAATATCTAAATATCCCAACAAGAATTAAACATGGGATAATTCAATATATCACAAAATATTCATTTCATCAGTATATAATCACAAGCATTCAATCAAATGTATATCAGCAATTTTCATAAAATTATTCTCTCTTAATTTAAAAATTAAAAATTTATACTCTTAACTTTTTATCTCCATTATATACTTCATCTATTATAGCAGAACCAATGCAAACTTCGCCATCATAAAATACTGCCGCTTGTCCAGGAGTTACCGACTTTATATGATCATATTCTACTTCTACATGAGTGTCATCGATGAATTTAACTTTTACAGGAATATCTTTCTGTCTGTATCTGAATTTTGCAACCCCTTCAAAGTCTATTCTCTCGAATTTTTTCAATGAAGTTTGGAATTCCGATGCAAATAATCTATTTGAATAAAGATATGGATTTTCTGAACCTTGGCAAACTAAAAGTTCATTTTTAGACAAATCTTTTCCGCATACAAACCAAGCTTCTCCATCTCCACCTATCCCTAGCCCTCTTCTTTGACCAATCGTGTGATACATTAAACCATCATGTTTTCCCATAATTTTACCAGTATCGATGTCTACCATATTCCCCGGTTGAGCAGGAAGATAATTTGAAAGAAATTCATTAAAATCTCTTTCGCCAATGAAACAAATTCCTGTAGAGTCTTTCTTATGAGCTGTTGCTAAATTATATTTTTCAGCAAGATTACGCACATCTGATTTTTGTAAATCTCCTATCGGAAAAATTACATCTTTAATTTGAACTTGTGTAAGTTGTGATAAGAAATAAGTTTGGTCTTTGTTGTTATCAAGACCTCTTAGCATTTCTACGCTACCATCTTCATTTCTTCTTATTCTTGCATAGTGACCTGTCGCTAAATAATCTGCACCCAAATCTTTTGCAAAATCTAAAAAAGCTTTAAATTTTATTTCCTTATTACACATAATATCTGGATTTGGTGTTCTTCCCTTTTTATATTCATCTAAAAAATAAGTAAATACTCGATTATAGTATTCTTTTTCAAAATTTATAGAATAGATAGGAATTCCTATTTCATTAGCTACAGCTTCTGCATCTTTGTAGTCTTCTTCAGCAGTACAAAATCCCTCATCATCAGTGTCATCCCAATTCTTCATAAATACACCAACTACATCATATCCTTGTTCTTTTAGAAGAAGTGCTGCAACAGACGAATCAACACCACCACTTAACCCAACTATTACTTTGATATCTTTATTTTCTTTCATATCAACTCTTTCTAATATATATTTCTTTTAATTTTACAATTAATTTATCTATTTCTTCTTTTGTATTTGTAAATCCAAAACTAAATCTTATTGAGTGTTCAGCTCTTTCACTATCGTACATATTTTCTATTACATAGGATTTTTCTAAAGTATTAGCATTACAAGCAGAACCAGCTGAAACATAAATACCATTTAAATCCAAATATGTTAGGAGTAAATCACTTTTTGCCCATGGGAAATATATATTTACTATATGATTTATAATTTTTTCAATATCTCCGTTTATTTCATATGGAATTTCTTCAAGTCTTTTAAGGAAATATTTTTGGATATTTGATACATCTTTCCTTTCATTATCCATTTCAACAAGAGAATTAGCCATAGATACTGCAGAAATGGTGTTAGAAGTGCCAGCTCTTCTTCCAGATTCTTGAATTCCACCATAAATTAAATTCTTTAATTTGTTTTTTGTATATAAAACACCTAAACCGTTTAGAGCACCAACTTTGTGTCCTGAAAAACTCATTGAATCTACATTCAATTCTTCTACATCAATATCAATATGTCCCAGTGCTTGAACCGCATCCACATGAAACCAAATGTCAGTATCTTTTAGAAGTTTTGAAATCTCTTCTATTGGCTGAATAACACCAGTTTCATTATTCACATACATTACAGAAACTAATTTTGTCTTTTTTGTAATTGCATTTTTAAGGTCTTCGATGTTTATTTGCCCATTTTGTGAAGCCTTCAAATATATTACTTTAGCATTTGACGCATTAAGCGGTTCCAAAATGGATTTATGTTCTATATTAGTAGTTATAATTTCAATATCTTTATCATTAAAATTATTTACAATCATATTATTTGATTCAGTTGCCCCAGATGTAAAAATAATGTTTTTAGAATTTGCACCAATATATTCTGCAATCTTCTTTCTTGCTTGTTCTAAATGAATTTTTGATTTTTTACCAAGCGAATGAATTGATGATGGATTTCCATTATATTCTTCAAAATTTTCCATTAAATTTAATATTATATTTTTTCTTTTTATTGATGTTGCGGCATAATCAAAATACATATTTTCTCCTATCTAGATAATAATTATATATGATATTTATTTTATTGTATAGAAAAAAATATGGCTATATGCCATATCTTTTTAATAATTGTTTTTTACTAATAATTTTAATATATATTGTATTATAATTATCATTTAATAAATTTAAATTATTTCTTAAAATTTTAATATTAAATTTATACTTTCAATTATAGTTAAATTATAAATATAAATTTAATACTATGTTAAAAAATAATTTTTATAATATATACAAGTGAAAATCATGCTAATTAGATAATAAAATAGAGCTATTTTATGCACTAATCTTATTTAAAGTTGTTTCATGTCCAACTTTTAGGGTCATCTTATTTAATTGCCCTCTTTTATTTCTAGTCATTTTTTACTCAGATATAAATAATATCATGACCCTATTAGTGGAAATTATTATTTATATATCTTATCTTCTTATTTTTTTCTTTTCTAAGCTTCAATAATAATAGTCCTAGTAATGAAATTACAATTACTATAATATATAAAAATGTACTATGACTATCTCCTGTTTTTGGATTTCTCTTATTAGGTATATTTGTTTTAGGATTTTCTGGTTGCTTTGGTTTATTTGGTTCTTCATATTTATTTACAATATTTAAACCATCTTTCATATTTCCTTCATAACTTACCTTAAACCATTTATCCTCAATTTTTATTAAACCGTTATCTTCTCCAACTTCTTTTACTGTATATTGGTAATAGTCCGTTGAACCTAATTTGTCTGCTACTTCCAAACCTTCAAATTCTCCAATCCAATTATTTGAAGCATTTAACTCTATTTTTTTGCCAGTAGCAATTCCATCTTTATATAATTCTACTTCTATTTTTTCTACAGGCTTTTGGTCTCCTAATAATTCCCATTTTTTTTCTATCTTGATATTTCTATATGGTGGTTCCATTGGTGTCCATGGTATTGGTTCTTTATTTAAGATTATAAAACCATCCTTCATATTTCCTTCATAACTTACCTTAAACCATTTATCCTCAATTTTTATTAAACCATTATCTTCTCCAACTTCTTTTACTGTATATTCTATTTTTTCATCACCAATTTTAGTTGGCAATTCAGAGAAAGTTGTTTTCCATTCATTTTCTTCATTTAATTCCTTCTCTTCAATAACATATTTATTGTTAACTACATTAGCTATTAATTGTACTGTAATAGATTCTGGTCGTTTTTTATCAGCATTATCCTCATCTTCCCATTTTTTTACAACAGATACTTCTGTTGTTTCGCCAGTTCCTATGGTAACTGTACCATTACTACCAATGCCACCACCTCTTGTGGTAGAAGTGTTTCCCCTGATAATAACCTTGGCCGAAGCTTTTGCGAGTTCTTTACCAGATTCAATAGGATTAGAATTTAATGCAAATTCTGTATAGCTTGGTACTTTTCCTTCATATTTGTCGTCAGGTAATGCTGAACCATCTAGCTTTTCCCAGTTATATAAAGCTCCACCTAACATCCTTTTTGAAAGCTTATACTCTGCCTGTCCACTATGAAGACCGTAAGCATAACTAGATAATATATATAAATCTTTATTATTTTCTTGTGATTGATTATCGTAAATTGCCCCTCCATCTGTTACATAGATTTTAGTTTTAGAAATAGGACAAGCGGCATATCCTGCACCATCTATACTAGATTTATTACCCTCAATCAAAACATTTGTTAAATAAAGTTCTCCATTGGCACCATTTACTCCATAGTTATTATTAGCTCCATTGACGTAAATGCCTCCTCCGCCGAAAGCTTTATTTGTAACACCAGAGCCATCCATTTTATTGTTGGTTATATTTCCTCCGGAAATATATGCTTTAGAAGCTCCTCCAGAAAAATATTTAGCTTGTACAAAAATTCCTCCACCAGCAGCACCAGCGATATTGCCATTGACAGTACCACCAGTCATATTCAAAGTATTGGTTGCTCCCCATTGGTTAGAACCTAAACTTATACCACCGCCAATTTCTCCTGCTACGTTATTTAATACCTTTGCATCATCGGACATATTAAGAGTTGAACCTTCATTGGCAAGTATTCCGCCTCCTGCAGAATAAAACTGACCTCCATCTCTAACTAACTTAGAATTATTTCCTTGGACTATACCGCCCGAAAAATTCATAATAGATTTATATAAATAAATCCCTCCACCATAAGTAGCTTGGTTCTTTTCAATTGATCCCTCTGTCATATTTATCGTTGCTGAGTATGCATTTATTGCTCCACCTCTTGTGGCTGTATTTGAAATATCCTTAATCACATTATTCTTTAAGATCGTCCCATCACCAATATTAAGCGTAGCGCCACGATTAACCTGAACGAGTGATTTTTCAATATTTGTATTATTCTCTGAATTTCCGTCAATTATGATATTTTTTAAAGTTGCTACTTTTCCCCCTGGTACATTAAATAGGTAGTCGTTAAATTCTTCACCACGAACAACCTTAGCATTTGTTCCTTGAAGCGAAATATCATTTTCAATATCTGTCGCTCCAATTACCACTATTTGTTTTATCTCTTGATTAGTGGTAGCTATTTCTTTTGCTTTTTCAAAAGTCTTAACAGCATTTTCTACTGTTGTACCATCTTTATCATCGTTTCCTGACTTTCCATCAAGATATATATTTGTTACAAATGTATCACTAGCTTCATTAATATTTGAATTTATTCCTAATTCTAATGCGTTTTCTGAACTTACTTCTGATTTATATAATATATCTAAGGAATTACTATCATACTTTGAATTAGAACTTTCAGCTGAATAAGAACTTTCAGCTGAATAAGAACTTTCGTCTGAATTAGAACTTTCGTCTGAATTAGAACTTTCAATTGAATTAGAATCTTCGATTTTATCTTCTTTATTTTTCTCTAATTCAGGAATTTCATCAAATTCAAAATTTTCCTTTAATGAATTAGTTTCTATCTCATCTTTATTTATATTTTGATTTTCTGAATTTTCTTCTTGCTTTTGAATGATTGTTTTTGTATCGTCTTCTTTAGCAAAAGATAAATTCCCTTGCACTACAATACCTAAAATCATAAAAAACACTATGAATAGAGATATTACTTTTCGAATAATAGTCTTTCTTTTCATTATATTACTCCTTTAATGCTTTCTTTAAAATTTATTACATTACATATATAGTATATAATAGAAATTTAAAAGAATAAATCTAATTCCACAAAATAACCTACTTTTTATAGTTAAAAGTTATTTTGACTTTATATAATTTTTTTACTAAACAAAATACACTACAAAATCTTATAAGATTTTGTAGTGTATTTTGTATCATAATTAAATTGAAACGTGTAATTTGTAATATTTCAATACATTTATTGGTGCTCTTTGCCGGAATTGAACCAGCGGCCCCTTCCTTACCATGGAAGTGCTCTACCTACTGAGCTAAAAGAGCGTGATATTGGTATTATAAATATTATTTCTTTAATTGTCAATCTCTTGAATTGAAGTAATTAAATACACTAGGTGTATCTTATTAATTATATAATTAAAATTAACACATATATCGATATATCGTGAAATTTAATTAAAATGTATTGCTTTTTTGATAATTTTCAATATATAAAATTATAATATATAAACATAATTGTATTATATTAATTTTAGATAAAATTATGGATAATATCAAAGCTTTTATTCAAATATTTAATGTAAATTTACATCAGTTATTTTTTAAGCTATGATACTACCCAAATAAATTTATAGAATTATTAAATTGTAATAAGATTATATAACGAATGGTCTAAACCTATTTCTTTTGAAGTAAATATCAAAATTTGATTGAAATCTTTAATATTAGTAATTAATAATTCTAAAGCATTTTTCATGCGATTTTCATCAAATCTTATAAATATATCATCAATTAATAAAATTCTATTTTCTAGATTTTCAACAATAATTTTGATTAATGCTAGTCTTAATGAAAGATAGAATTGGTCAATTGTTCCGCTACTTAAGTATTTCCAATCAATTAAGTCTTTAGTTTTACTATCTTCAACTTTTATTGAAAAATCATTAGAAATAAATAATTTAGAATATTTTCCGTTTGTAATATCATGAATAATATTTGAAGCTAATTCGTTTAATTTTAAGGCAAAAGTGTTTTCAAGACTTTCAAATGATTTTTGCATAAGATTTTTAGTAATCATATATAGTTCAAGTTCTTTTTCTAATACAACCCTTTCTTCTTCTGCAATTGCAAGCTCATATTCAATAGTTGAGAAATTTTTCTTTCCCGCAAATCTTTCTTTCGCTGTTGATTCAATAGATGTAATTTCGTAATTAATTGAGTAAATTTCATCTTTTAGACTTTCGATATTTTCATATTTTACTTCTGAAACATCCATGTTTTGTAATAAAAAATATGTGTCAATTTCATCAATTGCCTTATCAATATAATATATTTCATTTTCATTTTCTTTATTTAGTTTTTCAAGATTTTTTACCTTTTGTGAAAGTTCTTCTCTTCTTGTAAAAAATATATCTAATTTTTCTTTTTTCTTTTTTTCTTTTTTAGAATGATTTATAAAATAAACAATAATTGAAAATACAGCAATTAACAAAGCCAAGTATTTATTTACATTAAATAAAAAAAATGAAGCCATAAAAGTTATTAATGAAATATCAAATATATTTATTTTTGTAAATGAATTTTCATCATTTAATTTATTGATTTTTTCATTGATAATTTCTATTTCTCTTTTTTCATTTGTGGATATATATATACTCCTTTTATTTACAAAATCTTTTCGAGAATACAAAATATCTTGTCTTTCATGTTTTTTAGAAATTAAAGTTTGCAATTTTTCAAGTCTATATATTAAATCTTTTTTGATTTGATTAAGCTTTGAAATTCTATTTGATAATTCTTCCTTCTCTTTTTCATCGCTTAATGCAGTCTCCATTTCTAATCTTAATTTATCTATTTTATTGTTAATATCAACGAGTTCCCCTAGTTTACCAGACTTTGATTTTATTTTATTAATTTTATCATCAAGTTTAGAAATGACATTTTTAAATGAAATATCCTCTTGACCAGTAGTGACTAAATTTATTAATTTTCTAGTTATCTCATCTTTTTTATTGTCATTATTTATAACTATAGATTCAGAAAAAATAAATAGAGTCTTCTTAAATGCCTCATATCCAATATCAAAGAAATACTCGCCTGGTTCCTTAAGGTTTGGAATATCAATTGACCTTCCAGTATTCAAATTATAAACTTCGACTATATCTGTAGAATTAGAATTTAAAAATGTTCTTTCGATTTTGTAATCAATTCCATCTTTTTGAATTACAACAAAACCCTTCATTATTTCTTGATTCCAAGGTTTATATCGTCTTCTCTCATTTTGAAGTAAATCTTTGGATTTCGATTGATTTCCATAGAGAACCATTAAAATAAAATTTAAAATTGTAGTTTTACCTGATTCGTTTTTTCCATATATTACATTTAGCCCCTTATCAAATTCGAGTTCATAATTATTAAATTTTCCAAAATTATTTATATAAATCTTTTTTATCATAATTATTCCTCAAATAA
>JAEZZB010000036.1 GCA_023442495.1 Bacillota bacterium | reverse complement strand
TACTTATTTGCATTTGTTAATTTTAATTTATTTAAAAATACATCTGCTAGTTCTAAAGTTCTTGGTCCCAAAATAATTTGAACTTGTGATCCAAATGGTACTATACCAATTACTTCATCAATATTCTTTAAAGCTTCACTATTTACTAATTCTTTATTCTTAACACTTACTCTGACTCTTGTATTGCAATTGGAAACAGATTCAATATTATCCATTCCACCAAGATTTTCTAAAAGTGATAATGTTAAATCTGATGTACTCATAATTACCTCCGAATTTCTTTGTTTATCTTCTTTTAAATCTTAATTATTAACAAATTGTAATTAATGGAAACGGTTCTATTAATTTCAATTTTCATATATAATACAACTTCAAAATGGTGTTGTCAAGCTTTTTATACAAAAAAATTAGCCAATTTTAGCCATTATTCTTGTTAATCTTTGCATTTTTTACATAGAATTCAGCATTCTTAATATTGCTTGCGATTTCATCATCTGTAAGTTTTCTTACGACCTTTCCTGGAACCCCAATAACAAGTGATCCTTCAGGGATAATTTTATCTTTTGAAACAAGTGCATTTGCTGCTATTATACTATTTTTCCCTATAATAGCATTGTCCAAAACTGTAGCTCCCATACCTATGATTACATTATCATTTATTATTGCACCATGAACTATTGCACTATGACCTACGGTAACATTTTCTCCGATAATTACCTTTGAATTATCAGATAAATGGATAACTGCATTATCTTGAACATTAGAATTTTTTCCAATTTCAATTCTATTTACATCAGCTCTTATTGTTGCATTGTACCAAATGTTTACATCCTTATGTAAGACTACATCCCCAATTATTCTTGCTCCTTCGGCAATATATACAGTATCATCAATATTTGGTGTTTTATTATAAACGGCTTTTATTGTAATCTCATTTATATTTGATCCATATATAAATTTTTCATTCTCTATGAAATTAATATTGAATTGCTCCACTTTTGATAAATCGTAAAATAAATCAATTATCTTATTGCCATATTCATCAAGATTTTTCGTAAAATATTTAGGATTATATATATCTATGTTTAATTCATTTCTATCAGTTAATAAATCCCATAATGAATCCAGATTATTGCCATAATAATCTGGAAAATCAAATATCTTTTTCATTTCTCTGTGAAATTCTTCTTTTGATAAAATATTTCTTGAATCTATTTTATACATTTTTACTCCTATTCTTTAGGATGAGTTTCGTTATATACATTTATAAGTCTTGTTGCAACTTGTAAGTCTGATTCTATCTCAATATATTGACCCTTTACTGATTGATATCTTTCATCTCCTTTTCCAGCAATAAATAATATGGTTTTATCTCCAAAAGTTTTAAATGCTTTTTCAAGACCATCAACCCTTGTTTCAAATTCTTCATATGGAATATCCCACGTAAAATTTTCTATCAAACTATCATATATATCTCTTAATTCTTCATAATTTGGTTCTATCGGTATTAGATATATATAGTCAGAATTATTGCTAACAACAACTGCTGATTCTTTTCTTCTATTAAATGCCTTACTTCCCCTAGCACTAAATAGTGTAACTATCTTATAATCTGGAAAATATTCTTTTAGCATTTCAAAATTCTTTGTAAAGCTTAATTCATTATGAGCATAATCGACAAAAATTGTCTTCTTACCATCATTAGAAATAAGTAAATTACTCCTTCCTGGAATTACTATATTTCTAAATACTTCTTTTGCATATTTGTAGTCAATTCCAAAATGTTTTAAAACAAGTAATGCGCATGCAGCATTTACACTATTAAATGTGCCCATCATATTTAATTCAAAATCATCGCCATCAAATGTAAATTTAGTAAATCCATCCTCAAATCTTAAATTAGTTATCACATAGTCTGCATCATGTTCTGCTGCAAATGATATAGCATCCATTTTCTTCAATTTATTTTCTATTCTTTCTAAATGGTCTGTGTCTCTGCAATACACAACTTTTTCAGCAATATCTGCAAGCTTTAATTTAGAATCTACATAATCTTCAACAGTTGGATGTTCATTCGGAGCAATATGATCTCTACCAATTGTAACTATTCCCGCAATATCAAAATCAAGTCCTGCTACTCTAGCATATTTAAGCGATTGTGAAGAAACCTCTAATACTACATATTTTAATCCTGCATTATATGCATTATATAAATTTCTGTGAAGTTCAATTGCCTCGGGTGTTGAAAGATGAGATTCGTATTCATTTAAACCGTCAAATGTATAAGTAGTAGAAATAATTCCTGCTGGTTTTTCGCCACTTTCTTTTGCATATAAGTCAATTGATTCTTTAATTAGTGTAACCGTTGTAGTCTTGCCTTTTGTTGCCGTTACACCAATTAAGTTTAATTTTCTATCAGGATAATCAAAGAAAAATCCAGCAACCACATACATTGATTTTCTTATATCATTTACAATAATATAAGGAATATCATAATTATATTTATTTTCAGAAATGTATGCTCCTGCGCCCCTATTAATTGCGTCTTCTAAATATTTAACATCAAAGTGTACACCTTTACAGAAAAATAAAGTATTGTCTTTTACATTTCTAGAATCATAATTAATATCTTCAATTTCTAAATCAGTTTCTTTTACTTCCACTAGCAATTCATTTTCTCTTAAGATTTCAACTATTTCATCAAATTTTTTCATCATTCCTCTTTTTGTATTTGTAGATTTTTATTTTTCTATTATATCATAACAATAATTATGGTTATTCATATAATAACTCGAAATTTTTATAATGGTCACCTGTATAGTATATCACTTTACCGCCTTTAGTATATACTAATCTCTCAGCTCCCCTATAACCACCTTCATAATTGACATCAGCTTCAAAATATTTATCTTGAGGTAAATTTCCTTCTCTATTTGAAAATCTATCTCCACCTATTACACCTTTATCAGTTACATCCCAAAGATTGCCTTTAGATGAATCCCATCCTAAATCCTTAGCTTCTGATTTAGTTAAATAATTTGGTGGCAGTTCTTTAAACAAATGTAAATAAAGTGCAACTTCATTTTTTGTATAATATTTCTCGCCTTTGATAACTTTATTTTTTAGTTTGTTATTTGAAATAGTCTCTTTGCTTTTATCTTTTAATTCTTCATTACTTTCATTTGTATATATTTCGTTTATATTATCATTTTTATTATAATTATTATCATTTTTAACAAAAAACAAATAATATATTCCAGCAATTAAAAGTAAAATAATTAAGTTAATAATAACAGCTCTCGTATTCTTTTTATTCATAATATACCGTCCTATTATATTAGATTATACACAATCTTGACAATATTGTCATATATTCATATACTATAAATACACGGGAGTGTTTTGGTTTCGACAGGGTTTTGGAACAAGAATAAGCATGTGGAAGGGCATACTTCCTAAAAATAGCAAATTAAATTTAAACGCAGAAGATAATAACTTCGCTTTTGCAGCTTAATTGCTGCTTAATGCTACTTAGTAGAACCTACGGCTACTAACTAGTATCATTATTTAGTAGGAAACCTATTTAACAAAGCTTTGAGTTAAATACGGACTTTATGAAGCTACCAATTTAGAAGTTTTGTTAATTAACGCCTAAATCGGAAATTCAAAAAATTAACTAAACATGTAGAAATTTCTTCGGAAGATTCTTTGGACGCGAGTTCGAATCTCGCCACTTCCACCATAGGTATTTTATGCAGTGTTTATAAATGTTGAAATTTAGCCGTTATCGTTGATATATCAACATTTAATCAATTTTTGCTAAACCTAATAGAGCATAATAAAACATAATAAAAAATAAATAAAGGTAGTCAAAAGGTAGTCAATATTATCTGTGATACAAAAAAAAAGGGAATGTATAAACATTCTCTTTTTTCTTTAAAATATACATTGTTACAATTATTTAAAACAAAAAACGCCTAAGTATAAGTTATAGGCGTTTTAGAAATCTCTGTCTACAACCTGGTAGACGAGCTGGTATTTTATTATATTAAAAGATAACCCCAGGCACATAGGAATGCTCAGTACAAAGTACCTACTCCATTATGGAACCCAGCGTTAATCCGTCACGAGTTATCTTTTAAAAATCATACGCTATATACTATATGCATGATTTCTATAAATATATTATACCACATGTTGTATATTTTTACAATAAAAAAGAGTAGGAATAAAACCTACTCTTTTTAAATTTTCCAATCAAACTGTCAACATTTTTAATGCCCTTCTTTGCTTTGCAATTCTTTATTATTTTGACTTACCTCTTCTTTTTCACTATTTTTATTTTTAATAAATATTCCAACTATAGCCGCTATAGCTATAAGTATTGTAGAAAAACCTGATATGTCTTTATCTATAGCAATTAAATAAATTCCACCCAATATAGTTAGAATACTTATAAATGCCCCTAAAAACATTCCAGTTCTTTCATTTTTAATATTTGTTTTAATAACCTTTTCTTCTAAATTAATCCTATGATTACTCTGTTTTTCTGCCATTGCAAATATTCGTTTTGGAAAACTAGAATCAATATCTGCATAGCCTTTTAAAGTTTCAGGACTTGGAATTGGACCACTATGAATTCTCTCTTCACTAACCATCATAGCATAACTAAATAAATTAGGATTCTTTTCAATTAAATCTTGCAATTTTTCTGGATTTTTTCTTAAAAATTCCTCAATATCATTAGATTTAAGTTCTATATTTTTATTTGACATTATTCATAGCCTTTTTAATATCATTACCAACTGTTTTCCAATCTGAGTATAAAGCTTTTGCATCTGCTTCATAATCTGATTGAGAAGAGTTATATGTTGTCTTTGAATTTCCTAAAACATTAGCAAGCCTTGAAACACCTTTATAAA
>JAEZZB010000093.1 GCA_023442495.1 Bacillota bacterium | reverse complement strand
TACAGTCTTGAATTAATTGTATGAATTATTATTGGATGAATCTAAGAATACTTTTCTTTCAATAAGCAATTTATCTTTTTCTTCAATATCTAAATCTTCTATTTTATCTTCTTTTTCTACTTTTTTTCTTTTTCCTTTTGTCTTTCTTCAATCTCTTCTTCTAATTCACGTTTTGTCTTTGCAGTTTTATTACTTAATTGTTGTTGAGCCTTAGTTTTACCTTCTGCAAATTCTTGATTTTCTAAATACTCCTTATTTAATTCCATTTTTACCTCCATTTCATATTCTTTATACCCAATTAGAATATTGTAAAACAAGGGCATAGAGTATTGATTCATTGAAAAAGTCTTGTGAATATGTTAATATACGACTATATAAAGATATGGAGGATATATGGAAATACCGCAGGCCACGAATGAAATCCCCATTAACCAAAGCGGGAATTTAACAGGCCAAATAATATTAATTATAGTACTTACACTTGTAAATGCTTTTTTCTCAGCGACAGAAATGGCGATGGTTTCAATTAATCAAAATAAATTGAAACATGATGCAGAAGAAGGGGATAATGTAGCAAAAGGAGTCTTAAAACTATTAAAAAACCAATCATATTTATTGTCAGTTATACAGATTGCAATAACTTTAGCTGGATTCTTTAACTCAGCAACTGCAGCAACAGGGATATCAGTTAAACTTGCAAATTGGATGTTAACAAAGGGAATTCCTTATTCAGTTACCGTTGCTCAAGTAGCTATTACATTATTACTTTCATATTTAACAATAGTATTTGGTGAGCTAGTTCCAAAGAGATTAGCAATTATAAATAGTGAGAAAGTCACTAGATTTGCTTATAAGCCAGTATTAATTATAAGCATATTATTTAAACCATTTGTTGCTTTACTATCTGAAAGTACCAATTTAGTTTTAAGACTATTTGGTATAAAACACAATGAGATTGAGGCTAAGATAACTATAAATGACATAAGATCACTAGTGCAATTGGGTCACTCACAGGGTGTAATAGATACGGTTGAAAGTGAAATGATTAATTCAGTAATAAGTTTTGATGATACATATGCTGAAGAAATTATGACGCCAAGAACCGAAGTATTTATGATTGATATTAATGATGACTTTAATGAATACAAAGATGAAATGCTAAAACTTCAATATTCAAGAATTCCAGTCTATGATGAAGATGTGGACAATATTATGGGAATATTGTATATTAAAGACTATTTATTAGAAGCATATAATAAAGGATTTGAAAATGTAGATATCAGATCTATCATCAAACCAGCATATTTTATACCTGAAAGAAAAAATATTAATGAATTACTTACAGAGCTACAAACTCAAAATCGTCATATGGCTGTACTTATAGATGAATATGGTGGTTTCACAGGTATTGTGACTATGGAAGATTTACTGGAAGAAATAGTAGGTGAGATTGACGATGAATATGACATTGATGATCCAGAATTACAAAAAATAGATGACAATACATATTTTGTAAAAGCTTCTATTTCTATCAAAGATTTTAATTACGAAACTGGTACAAAAATCGATGAAGAAGCTGACGAATATGACACTATGGGAGGTTTTATTATATACCAATTAGGATATATTCCTGAAGATGGAGAAAAACCTTTAATAAAACTTGAACAATTAGAAATACAAGTAACAGAAGTAAAAGATAAAAGAATTCTTTATGCAATAGTAAAAGTAATAAACGAAGCTAAGCTTAAAAAAGAAGAGGAAAGTAAAAATGTTTAATAAAATTAGAAAAGCTATTGTACCTGTGGCTGGACATGGAACAAGATTTCTTCCGTTTACAAAAGCTGTTCCAAAAGAGATGTTACCAATAGTTGACATTCCAACAATTCAACTAATAGTAGAAGAATTAGTGGAATCAGGAATAACTGATATTTTATTTATTACAAATAGAAATAAGGACGCGATCGAAGATCATTTTGATTATTCAATTGAGCTTGAAAAAATACTTCTTGATAATGATAAAATTGAAGAATACGAAAATCTAAGAAATATTGCAGATAAAGCAAACTTTTACTTTAAAAGACAAAAAGAAACTAAGGGACTTGGTCATGCAATCTTACAAGGAAAAGAATTTGTCGGAGAAGAACCATTTGTAGTAGTTTTAGGAGATGATATTGTATATAATTCTGAAAAACCAGCAATTGGACAACTTATAGAAAAATTCTATGAAATAGAACATGATATTATTGGTTGTAAGAAAGTTCCAATTAAGGAAATCAATAAATATGGGTCTATTGAATTTGAAAAAATAGATGATAGGACATATAAAATATTAAATTGTGTAGAAAAACCAAAAGTTGAAGATGCTCCGTCAGATGTCGCAATGCTTGGAAGATATGTATTTACAAAAAGTATTTTTAAACATATTGAAAATACTAAACCTGGAGTAGGCAATGAAATTCAAATTACAGATGCTATCAATATGCTTGCTAAAGAAGAAGGGGCGTATGGATACATTTATGATGGTAAAAGATATGATGTTGGAGATAAACAAGGATTCTTAGAAGCAACAGTAGAATACGCATTGAGAAATGAAAAATTAAAAGATAAATTTAGAGAATATCTTAAAGAAATAGCTAAGGAACTATAGAATTAATGAAAATTAAGAAGCGTAAAAAAGGTGATTAATCATTTATTTGATTAATCACCTTTATTTTATAATTAAAAATCTAAACTCTTTCTTTGCATACTTACTGATAGCACAAAACCAATTAAAATCAAGTTCATTAATTGAAATGTTCCTCCATTTGAGAAGAATGGTAGTGGGATACCTGTTACAGGTAAGAGTTTCATAGTCATTCCTACATTTTCAAATATATGAGCAAATAACATTGCAAAAACACCCATTGAAAGAGCTGTATAAGCTAAATCTTCTGCCTCCATTGCAATTTTTATAAATCTTATAAACATTAGGGCATATAAGATTAGAGTTATAGATCCACCTATAAATCCAAAATCTTCAACTAATACTGGGAAAATAAAATCAGTATGTTGTTCAGGAATATAACTATTTTGGGAGAAAGGCCCGCTCATATAGCCACGTCCCGTGAGTTTTCCCGAACCTAAAGCAATTAAACCTCTATCAGTTTGATGAGTCGTAGTCTCTAAATTTCTTTCTGTATCTCCAAAATCTGTGAATCTTTCAATTACATACCCTTCTAAGTTTTTCCAAACTAAAGGTAGCAAGATTATTGCAAGCATCAAAATAATAATTAGAAGTATACCGATTTTTTTCCAACTTACTCCGGAAACAAAGAACATCACAGTTGTAAAGAATATATAGACCATTGCAGTTCCTAAGTCTTGTTGATAAATAACTAAAAATGCAGGGAAATATCCTAATAATATGAATTTAATGATAAATCCCCATGTATCAGTTTTCTTTTTATTATCTCCGATATAGAAGGATAAAAATAGTATATGTAGAAATTTGGATATTTCTGATGGTTGTAATGAAAATGAGCCAATGCTAATCCAAAGATTTGCTCCCCATCTTTCACCACCCTGTCCAAAAATCATTACAGATATTAGTAGTCCTACAGAAAATAAGTATATAAACCATTTTATTTTTCTTAAGAAATCTAAATCTAATAGCCAAATAAACAAAATAGCTAATAATCCGACAATTGTTGCGAAAATTTGTGTTTTAATTCCTTGACCTAGTGGATTAATAGCAGATCTTAGAACAAATAGTCCAAATATTACTAAAGCCATTACGGTAAAAAGAAGGACAAAATCCATCTTTTTAAATATTTTTTTTGATAAATTAAACATTCTATCTCCTTCGAGATTATCTCATAGTTTTATTGTGTTATAATTCATTATAGAACATTTAAAAAGATTTTAAAAGTAGGAGCTATATATGAAAAAAGAATATTCTCTGACAAAAGAAGAAAAATTAGAAGCATTAAGAATACTTTATAATTATTTCCCAAACGCTGGTCCAGAATTAAATTATAGCAATGAATTCGAGTTATTATGTGCAGTTATGTTATCTGCACAGACCACGGACATAAGAGTAAATATTGTTACAAAAGATTTATTCAAAAGATTTAAAACACCTTATGACTATTTAGATGCTGATATAATGGAAATTGAAAAATTAATTAAATCAATCGGTTTGTATAAAAATAAGGCTAAAAATTTAAAGAAAATCTCTGAAATATTGGTTGATAAATTTGATGGTAAAGTTCCAAATACAAGAGAAGAACTTGAATCCTTACCAGGTGTAGGAAGAAAAACTGCAAATGTTGTTTTATCAGTTGCTTTTGGAATACCAGCAATTGCGGTTGATACACATGTCCACAGAACAGCAAATAGAATTGGACTAGTAAAAAGTAAAAATGTATGGGAAACTGAACAACAACTTATGGAGCTTATTCCAGAAGAAGATTGGTTTAAAGCACATCATGTACTTATTTTATATGGTAGAAAAATTTCTAAAGCTAGAAATCCTGATTGTGAAAATGACCCGATTAAAGATATAAGTTTACATTGCAGAGGTTTGATTGAAGACTAAAAAAGTAGTAAAATATGATTATAGTAATAAAGATTAAAGGATTAACTACTCAAAATTTATTATTTTAAATAATAATAACAAGACAGGATGATAAATGAAAAAGATAAAAATAGCTAATATTATAGAAATCATTTTAATATTGTTATCAATAACATTTATAATATATCCGACATGGGAAATAGATGCAGTAGGAAAGACTACTTTTGAGCAATTAATATTTAATATTTTTACAAATCCAACAAAAGGAAATTTAGATATTATTTTGCAATATTTCCGAGAAACTCTTATATTTTATTTGTTATTAGGAGTATTAATAATCTCAATTTTATTAACTGTAGAAAAAATTTTTAACAAAATTAAATGGTCAAGAGCATTAACCATGGCAGTTATATTTACAGGATCCTTTATTTATGGATTATATGGTATTGGATTTTTTGATTATGCCTTTTCTTCATTAAAAAAGACCGTTATCTATGAAGAAGAATATGTAGATCCTAATGAAGTAGAAATAACATTTCCAAAAAACAAGAGAAACTTAATCTATATAATTATGGAATCTATGGATAGAAAGGTAAATAATTATAAGCTAGAAAATGGAGAAGTGGTAAATCTAATACCCAATTTAAGCAATTTAGAAAAAGAAAATGTTTATTTTTATGACGAAAAAAATTCACAAGGAATGGATTCTGTAATAAATACGACTTGGACAGCTGCTTCGTTAGTTGGGCAAATAACAGGAGTTCCACTATCAGATGTTTTTGAAGCAAACCAAGTTATGCAAAAAGGGAATTTTTTACCAGGAATAACAAGCTTAGGGGAAATTTTAGAATCTCAAGGTTATAAAAACTACTTTATAATGGGTTCAGATGCATCATTTGGTTCAAGGGATGTTTTTTTTGAAGACCATGGAAATTATGAAATTCATGATTTGAAATATCAAAAGAAAATAGGCAAATTACCCAAAGATTATATGGTGTTTTGGGGATATGAAGATTCTAAACTTTTTGAATTTGCAAAAGAAGAATTAACAGAAATTTCAAAAAAAGATGAACCTTTCAACTATACCATGCTTACCGTAAATACCCACTTTATGGATGGATATGTTGATACTAAATATCCTAGAAAATATGGCGGGTATCGTGATGCGTATTATTATTCCGATAAAGAAATTTATGAATTTGTTGAATGGATTAAAAAGCAAGATTTTTATGAAAATACGACTGTCGTTTTAGTAGGTGATCATCTAACGATGAATGCAGAATTTTTAAAAAATCAAGACCAAACGG
>JAEZZB010000024.1 GCA_023442495.1 Bacillota bacterium | reverse complement strand
AAAATGAGTGAAAAACTTTACGCAAATGCAAATCCAAATCAAAATCAACAAAAGCCAGAAGAAGATGTAGTTGATGCGGATTATGAAGTGGTTGATGACGAAGACGAAGATAAATAATATCAATAGTTGACGAAAAACTAAATTACAAGTAAAATATAAAAATGGAATAAAGGGGAGATTTCTCCCCTTTATTAAGTATGTGAATAGTTAGGTGGAAAGATGAACAATCCTTATGAAGTGTTAGGAGTAAATCCTAATTCAACTCAAAAAGAAATTAAATCAGCATATAGAAAACTTGCTAAAAAGTATCATCCAGATTTAAATGGAGGTTCTGAAGAGGCGGCAGAAAAGCTTAAAAAAATTAATGAAGCTTTTTCAATTATCGGTGATGAAGAAAATAGATCTAAATACGATAGATATGGGGAAGCTGCTTTTGATCCTAATTCAGGTTTTGGAGGTTTCACAGGAGGGATGGGAGATGTATTTTCCGATATATTCTCAAGTTTTTTTGGAGGACAAAGTCAAAGAAATCCTCACGCTCCGAGAAAAGGTTCCGATATTCAAATTAAATTAAATATATCTTTTAAAGATGCAGTAACAGGTGTAGAAAAAGAAGTTCAATTTAGAAGACGTACAAAATGTAATATATGTGAGGGAAGTGGATCAAAACCTGGAACTTCAAAGAAAACATGTCATACATGTCATGGTTCAGGAAGAGTTACTACAACTCAAAATACACCTTTTGGAGCGTTTTCTCAAACTTCTACTTGTCCGACATGTCAAGGTAGTGGCGAAGAAATTGAAGAAAAATGTAATAATTGTCACGGTAGAGGATACATTAATCAATCAGCTAAAATTAAAGTGAAAATTCCTGCGGGAATAAACACTGATGATATTATACCAGTTAGGGGAGAAGGAAACTCCGGTGAAAATGGAGGACCGTCCGGCGATGTGTTTATAGTTATAGAAGTTGAAGAACATGAAATATTCAAGAGATTTGGAAATGATATTTACTATGAACTTCCGATTTCCTTTGTGACGGCAACTCTTGGAAATAAAATACAAGTTCCAACGCTTACAGGAACAAAAGAATTTGAAATCCCGGCAGGAACTCAAGCTGATGAAAGATTTAAATTAAAAGGTGAAGGAATGCGTGACGTCCGCAGTAATAGATATGGTGATTTAATATTCGATGTTAAGATAATCGTGCCAAAGAAAATAAACGAACATCAAAAAGAATTACTAAGAAAATTTGAAGACGAATCAGATGAAGACGGTAAAGATGAAAAATCGTTCTTTGAAAAATTAAAAGATTTCTTTAATTAGATATATTTGCAATAGTTTAATAAAAAAATTATGAAAATTCTGTTAGGAATAGATCCTAACAGAATTTTTAACATATAGATTTATAAATATAAAATTCTACCTACTTTTTTTTAGCGTAAAATCAGAAATAGGTAAATCTGTTCAAAAACAGTGAAAATCAAATTTTGAACAGAAAATAATGTATATTGAAAGAAAAATATTTTAGGAATCTTTAGCCCTTGAAAATACTTTAATTATTAGCTTATAATATTTATAAAGATAAAGTTATCGCAACACGAGTATATATCAAATGAATATTATTTTTATCTTGTGTTCTAATGTATTTAAGGTAAAAATTAATAAGATATAAAATTAGGACTGTATATGGGACTTTCTTAAAATGAGGAATTATGAACAAATATTTAAATTTTGATGCAATTGTATTGGAAAACGATAAATTAAAAATTTCTATACTACCTAAACTTGGTTTTAAGGTAGCTTCCATTTTTAATAAGGAAAAGGAATTAGAATATCTATTTCAACCTACAAAAAATGAATATAATGAAGCTAAACACGGTGATAATTTTGAAAAGTATGATACTTCAGGAATTGATGATTGTATACCTACAATTGATGTCTGTAAATATCCATTGAATAAAAAAATTACTTTGCCAGATCATGGAGATACATGGTCTTTAGAATGGGATATTCTTGAAACTTTTGATAAGAAAGCTGTAGGAAATGTAAAATTACCGTCACTTCCATTACAATTTACGAAAACTATTGATTTAAGTGAAAACGGCATAAATATTGACTACAAAATAGAAAATCTTTCAAATCAAAAAGTATACTATTTGTGGGCGTTTCATGGACTTTTAAATTATGATGAAAACACAGAACTTGAATTTGAAGAAAATCTCGTAAACTATATAAATGTTCAAAATAATGAAGTCTGGAATTTTGATATATTTAAATTAAAGAATTTCCGAGAAAATCATACATTTAAATACTATTTTACGGATGAAATTAAAGAAGGTTATGCCATTGTAAATCATACAAAAGAAAAAAGTAAATTTAAGATAAGTTTTGATCCAAAAAAATTACCATATATGGGTGTTTGGCTTACAACAGGCGGATTTAAAAATGAAAAAAATCTTGCTATTGAACGATGTAATGGATATTATGATAGCCTTGAAAAGGCGTATGAGAACGACAAAGCGGATTATGTAGAAAGAAATTCTACAAATAACTGGAATATATCAATTGATATTATAGATTATTAGGAGTAAGCATGCTAAATAAATTATTAAATGAGTTTAAAAATCATTTTGGTGAAAATGATAAGGAAATAAGAAAATATTTTGCACCATCAAGAATAAATATTATAGGTGAACATATTGACTATAATGGTGGAAAAGTTTTTCCTTGTGCAATTGAAATTGGTACTTATGGTGTAGCAAGAAAAAATGATGAAAGTGTAATACGTTTAAAGAGTTTAAATATTAAAAAAACTGGAGAATTATCATTAGAAAATATTGAATACAATCCAGAAAATGATTGGATGAATTTTCCTCTTGGTGTTGCAAAATTTCTTCAAGAAAGAGGATATAATATTGGTGGCCTTGATATACTTGTATATGGCAATATTCCAAATGGTTCAGGTCTTTCATCTTCAGCTAGTTTAGAAGTACTTATTGGTG
>JAEZZB010000045.1 GCA_023442495.1 Bacillota bacterium | reverse complement strand
ATCAAGATGGGACAAAAGATTAAAGTATTAGACTTTGAACAGTTTGATGATTCGGCAATTGTAGAAATTGATAGCAAAAAGGTAAATATTTCTGCTAAGGCGTGTAAACTCATATTCTTAAAAGAAGTACATCATTAACAAAATATGAGTTTTTAAAACAATATTTATGAAAATGTTTCATATATTAAAAAAAGTTAACTTTTTAAAAATAAAAGTTGACTTTTTTATTTTTTCTTGATATATTTATTGAATACTAAATAAAAAATAATAATGGAAAATTGCGCTATTTTTTTATTTTTTTAGAGAAGTTTGTTACTGTTTGAACGGTTGAAATCCGCTTGTTATACACGATGAGAGGTGGCATATATGAACAATCATACAGAGGTGTATGGTAGAAGAAAAAGAGAAAGTTTTTCTAGGATTCCAGAAGCATTGGTTTTGCCAAATTTATTAGATATACAAAAAGGTAGTTATCAATGGTTTTTAAGCAAAGGTTTAAAAGAAGTATTTGAAGATATTTCACCAATTACTGACCATTCAGGAAATATACATTTAGAATTTTTGAATTATAAATTTGACGATGAACCCAAATATTCTGAACAAGAGTCCAAAGATAGAGATGTTACATATTCTAAGAAAATGAGAGTTGATGTACGTCTTATTATATTTGATGATGGAAAAGTTAAGGAACTTAAAGAGCAAGAAGTTCTTATGATGGATGATTTTCCATTGATGACAAAAAATGGAACTTTTATTATAAATGGTGCTGAGAGAGTAGTGGTTTCTCAGTTAGTTAGATCACCTGGCGTATACTATAGTGAAGATTTTGATAAAAATGGTAAGAAGATTGTTGCTTCAACAGTCATTCCAAATAGAGGAGCCTGGATAGAATACGATACAGATGCAGCAGGAGTTTTAACTATAAGAATTGATAGAACAAGAAAGCTTCCGGCAACTACTTTGATTAGGGCTTTAGTTGTAGAAACAAATGATGAAATTAAAGAAATATTTGGTGAATCACAAGTTCTAATAGATACTCTAGGAAAAGACACATCAGATACAAAAGATAGAGCTTTAATTGAAATATACAAGAAGTTGAAACCAGGAGATCCTGCTTCAGTGGAAGCAGCGACTTCACTTTTACACAATCTATTCTTTGATCCTAAGAGATATGATTTGTCAAAAGCAGGTAGATATAAGTTTAATAAAAAATTAGCAATTAGAAACAGAATTAGAGAAAAATATGCTGCAAAAGATATAGTTGACGAATATGGAGAAATCTTAGCTTCAAAAGGTGATTTTATTTCATTAGAAAAAGCAATAGAGATTGAAAATGCAGGGATTAATTCTGTTGATGTATATGCAAATGAAGAATCCGACAAAATAGTTAGAGTTGTTGGTAATCATTATGTTGATATAAAAGTATTTGATGAAATTAAAGGATTAGATTTAGATGAACTAAGATTATCAGAAAAAGTATTTTATCCAGAAATGAGAAGAGTAATCGATTTATTCACCGATGAAATGACTGATAAAGAAAAGATTAAATTAATTGATCAAAATAAAGAAACAATTTCAGCGAATATTATAACAATTGAAGATTTAATTGCATCATTCTCATATCAATTAAATCTATATGATAATGTTGGATCTGTTGATGATATAGATCATTTAGGAAATAGAAGAGTAAGATCAGTTGGAGAACTACTACAAAACCAATTTAGAATTGGTCTTTCTAGAATGGAAAGAGTGATTAGAGAGAGAATGACGACATCTGATACTGCAATGCTGACACCGCATAGTTTATTAAATAATAGACCAGTTGCAGCAGCTATCAAAGAATTCTTTGGCTCTTCTCAATTATCACAATTCATGGATCAAACAAACCCTATTTCTGAATTAACACATAAGAGAAGATTATCAGCTTTAGGACCTGGTGGTTTGTCTAGGGATAGAGCAGGTTATGAGGTAAGAGATGTACACTCATCTCACTATGGTAGAGTTTGTCCAATAGAAACTCCTGAAGGTCCAAATATCGGACTTATCACTTCACTAACAACTTATGGCAGAATCAATGAATATGGATTTATTGAAACACCATATAGAAAAGTTATCAAAGGTGAAGGAAAAGTGACTGATGAAATTCACTATTTAACAGCTGATGAAGAAGATATATTTATAAAAGCACAAGCTAACGAACCACTTGATGAAAACAATGTATTTGTAAATGAAAGAGTTTCTTCAAGAGGGCTTAATGCTGTTAACGATTTGTATTTAAGAGAAGAAATTGACTACATGGACGTATCTCCACAACAAATCGTATCGGTAGGTGCAGCACTAATACCGTTCTTAGAAAATGATGACGCAACTCGTGCACTTATGGGTGCTAACATGCAAAGACAAGCAGTTCCTCTATTAAAAGCAGAAGCTCCAATTATAGCTACTGGTATTGAACATAGAACTGCAAAAGACTCTGGGGTTGTAATAGTTGCTGAAAATACAGGTACAGTTAAATATGTTGGAGATGAAAGAATCCAAATATTGAAAGATGTTCCTGATGAAAAAGGAAAATATGACGAATATCAAGTATTGAAATTCAAGAGAGCTAACCAAGGTACAACAATTAATCAAAGACCTATAGTTAAACCGGGAGATCATGTAGAAGCTGGTGAATTAATTGCAGACGGTCCATCTACAGATTTAGGTGAATTAGCACTAGGTAAAAATATCCTTATCGCATTTATGACATGGGAAGGGTATAACTACGAAGATGCTATGTTATTAAATGAAAAATTAGTGATTGATGATGTACTTACATCTGTTCATATTGAAGAACATTCAGCTGAAGCTCGTGAAACAAAATTAGGACCAGAAGATATTACAAGAGATATCCCATCTATTGGTGAAGATATGAGAAAAGATCTTGATGAAAATGGAATTATTAGGATCGGTGCTGAAGTACAAGCAGGCGATATTCTTGTCGGTAAAGTAACACCTAAGGGCGAAACAGAATTATCACCAGAAGAAAGACTATTGAGAGCAATCTTTGGTGAAAAAGCTAGAGAAGTTCGAGATACTTCTTTAAGAGTTCCACATGGTGAATCTGGTGTAGTTGTAGATGTTAAGAGCTATTCAAGAGAAAACGGTGATGAATTATCACCAGGAATTAATCAAGTAATCAGAGTATATATAGCTACAAAAAGAAAGATATCAGTTGGTGATAAGATGTGTGGTCGTCACGGTAATAAAGGGGTAGTATCAAGAATTTTACCAGTTGAAGATATGCCATTCTTACCAAATGGGGATCCAATACAAATAGTGCTAAATCCGCTTGGGGTACCTTCACGTATGAATATTGGACAAGTACTAGAAGTTCACCTAGGTATGGCGGCTAAGAAGTTAGGCTGGCATGTGGCAACACCGGTATTTGATGGTGCTATGGACTATGATATTGAAGAAGCGCTAGAAAAAGCAGGTTATGACAAATCTGGTAAGATTCAGTTAAGAGATGGTAGAACTGGTGAAAACTTTGAAAATCCTGTAACTGTTGGATATATGTACATGTTGAAACTTCACCATTTAGTTGATGAAAAGATTCACGCAAGATCAACTGGCCCATATTCATTAGTTACTCAACAACCACTTGGTGGTAAGGCACAATTCGGTGGACAAAGATTTGGAGAAATGGAAGTGTGGGCACTTGAAGCATATGGTGCAGCACATACTTTACAAGAAATGATGACAGTTAAATCTGACGATATCAATGGTAGAGTTAAAACTTACGAAGCTATTGTGAAAGGTGAAAACATCCCAGAACCAGGTACTCCTGAATCATTCAAAGTATTGACCAAAGAATTACAAGCTTTAGCATTGAATGTAAAATTATTGGATGAAAACAATAATGAAGTTGTATTAGCGGAAAATACAGATGATTATGATGATTATCGCCAAATCGAAAGAATGGCAGATAATGAAAAAGAAGATTACCCAGAACAATCATATATTAAGTAAGTTAACGAAAGGAGTACTTCTTAATGACAATTTTTAATTCAATTCAAGTTGGCCTAGCTTCACCAGATATGATGAGGGATTGGTCAAGAGGAGAAGTAAAAAAACCCGAAACTATTAACTACAGAACATTAAAGCCGGAAAAAGAAGGTCTATTTTGTCAAAAGATATTTGGACCAGTAAAAGACTATGAATGTGCATGCGGTAAATATAAAAGAATTAGATACAAAGGTGTTATATGTGAAAAATGTGGAGTTGAAGTAACAAAAGCTAAAGTTCGTCGTGAAAGAATGGGACATATCGAACTTGCAACACCTGTATCACATATTTGGTATTTTAAAGGAATACCGTCAAGAATGGGACTTATACTAGATATGAGTCCAAAAGCTTTAGAAAAAATCCTATATTTTGCTAATTACGTAGTTACAGACCCAGGTACAGTAGATGAAATTGCTTACAAACAAGTTCTTACGGAAAATGAATATAACAAATTATATTTAGAATACGGAGATGAATTTGAAGCAGGAATGGGTGCTGAAGCGATTGAAAAACTTTTAGCAGATATAGACTTAAAAGAAACACAGGAAGAATTAACTGAAGAATTAGAAACTGCAACAGGTCAAAGAAAATTAAGAATTTATAGAAGACTTGAAGTTATAGAATCATTCTTACAATCAGGAAATAAACCTGAATGGATGTGTCTACATGTAATTCCTGTAATTCCACCAGATTTAAGACCAATGGTTCAACTTGAAGGTGGTAGATTTGCAACATCTGATTTAAATGATTTATATAGAAGAGTTATCAATAGAAATAATAGACTTAAAAGATTGTTAGAAATTGGGGCTCCAGATATTATCGTTAGAAATGAAAAAAGAATGCTTCAAGAATCCGTTGATGCTCTTATCGATAATGGTAGAAGAGGAAAACCGGTAACAGGCGCTTCAAATAGACCATTAAAATCATTATCAGATATGCTTAAAGGTAAAACTGGTAGATTTAGACAAAACTTACTTGGTAAGAGAGTTGATTATTCAGGCCGTTCAGTTATAGTAGTTGGACCAGAACTTGAAATGTATCAATGTGGTCTACCAAAAGACATGGCATTAGAATTATTCAAACCATTTATAATGGAAAGATTAGTTGCTAATGACGAAGCTAAAAATATCAGATCAGCAAAGAAAATGATTGAAAGAAAGAATCCAATTGTATGGGGAGCACTAGAAGAAGAAATTAAGGATCATCCAGTTCTTTTAAACCGTGCACCTACGCTTCATAGACTTGGTATTCAAGCTTTCGAACCAGTTCTTGTAGAAGGTAAAGCTATTAAATTACATCCACTTGTATGTACAGCATATAATGCGGACTTCGACGGGGATCAAATGGCTGTTCACGTGCCACTTTCAGCAGAAGCTCAAGCTGAAGCAAGACTTCTAATGATGAGTACAAACAACATTTTGGCTCCAAAAGATGGTAAACCAATCACAACACCTACTCAAGATATGGTTTTAGGTTCATATTATTTAACACTTGACTTTACAGCTAAAGAAACAGAATTTGTATTTTCAAATTATGATGAAATGATTAAAGCTCTCGAAAACAAAGTTATTGGATATCATGACATTGTTGGTGTAAGAGTTAAATTAGATGACGAAGATTATGGTAAAATAGTTAGATCAACAGTTGGTAGATTTATTTTCAATAATGAAATTCCACAAGATTTAGGTTTTGTAGATAGAAAGAAAGATCCTTATTCATTAGAAATCGACTTTATAGTTGATTCAAAAGTTCTTTCTCAAATTATTGAAAAAGCATTCCATAAGTACGGAAATATAAGAACAGCAAGACTTCTTGACTATATCAAGCAAACAGGATTTAAATATTCAACAAAAGCAGCCATTTCAATTGGTATGGCAGATATCATCACTCCGGATGATAAGAAAGAAATTTTAGATAAAGCTGAACAAAGAGTTGTGGACATTGAAGACTATACAGATATGGGGATGTACACAGAAGAAGAAAGATATAATCAAGTAATTAGTACATGGGAAAAAGCTACGGATGACATCACTGATGCATTATTAAAAAATCTAGAAAAGACTAATACAATTGCAATTATGGCAAACTCAGGAGCTAGAGGTTCCATAAGACAAATTAGACAATTAGGTGGTATGCGTGGTTTAATGGCTTCAACAACTGGTAGAACAATTGAAATTCCGGTAAAAGCTAACTTCCGTGAAGGTCTTTCAGTACAAGAATTCTTTATTTCTACTCACGGTTCTAGAAAAGGTCTATCCGATACAGCGATTAGAACAGCCGATTCAGGTTACTTGACAAGAAGACTTGTAGATGTTTCTCAAGACGTAATTGTTAGAGAAGAGGACTGTGGTACAGACTCATATATAGTCGTAAAAGATATACTTGAGGGTAAAGAAGTTATTGAACAATTAAGAGATAGAATCGTTGGTAGAACTTCATTTGAAGATATATTAAATCCTGCAACGGGAGAAATTATTGTCCACAAAAATGAAATTATAGATGAAGACATGGCTGATGCAATCACTAAAGAACATAAGGTTGAAAACTTTAATGGTGAAACTGAAATAGTTAAAATCACGGAAGTTAAAATTAGATCGGCTTTAGAATGTAGAGCGGAACATGGTGTATGTAGTAAATGCTATGGTAGAAATCTTGCTACAGGTAAGAAAACGAATATTGGTGAAGCTGTTGGTATTATCGCAGCTCAATCTATCGGTGAACCTGGTACACAATTAACCATGCGTACTTTCCACTCTGGTGGGGTAGCTGGGGGTGGAGCTATTACTCAAGGTTTACCAAGGGTTGAAGAGTTATTTGAAGCTAGAAAACCTAAAGGTCAAGCTGTAATAGCAAAACAGTCCGGAACAGTTACTATTGATGATACAGAAGAAAGAATTAAAGTATTCATAAATGATGGTGAAGAAACATCTAAATATTTGTTACCATTTGGTATTAGTACTGCAAGAAATATTTCTGATGGTTCACATATTGAAAAAGGTGATAAGATTACTGAAGGTTCAATTAATCCACATGATTATCTAGAATTACTTGGGACACAAGCTGTCCAAGACTATATAATTAAGGAAATTCAAAAAGTGTATAGATTACAAGGGGTAGATATCGATGATAAACATATCGAAATTATCATCAAACAAATGCTACAAAAAGTAAATATCCTTGATCCAGGTGATTCAGACTTGTTAATGGGAACATTACAAAATAGAAGATATGTAATCAAACTTAATGAACAATTAAGATCCGAAGGTAAGAAAGAAGTTGAATACGAAAATGTATTACTAGGTATTACAAAAGCTTCAATTGCTTCTGATTCATTCTTATCAGCCGCATCATTCCAAGAAACTACTAAAGTTTTAACAGATGCATCAATCAAAGGTAAGAAAGATGATTTAATCGGATTAAAAGAAAATATAATCATTGGTAAATTAATACCTGCAGGAACTGGTATATCAAGATACTCAGAAGTTAAAATTGGTACACCGGAAGAAAAAGATGTAGAAACTATAAGTGAATAAAATTAGAAAATCTGCCGTTTATTCGGCAGATTTTTTAATGACATTTTTGACACAAGCTAATTTATATTTTAATTTGACAGTATTCTTAACTATCTTTATTTAATCTTTTTAATTTTCTATAAGAATAAACTGTAAGAGAAATTAAGATTACAGTCATTAAAACGCATAGATAATAGATAATTACTTTATAATCGATAGTTAATTCTCCATTATCTCCGATTGTTCTAACTACTTTCCAAACATTTGGAAAAGACATTCTTATGTAAAGTGTAAATATTAAAAAAAGAGTAGAAGATATATAATTAACAATAAATAAAGTATTATATAGATTTTTATTTGTATACACCGATGAAACCTCCTTCTATAAATTTTGTAACTTTATATTTGTAAAATCCAGTTTTAGAACCATTTTTTCTAATTGAATATCCTTCTCTTGTTTCAATTCTCCATCTTGCTTGATATTTTATATTTCCACTTTTTCTTGGAGGAACATTAAATGTTCTACTATGACCAACTTCTCGAGAAAATGAAAGCTCATTATGTGAAAAAGTTACGGTTTTCGAAGTGTTTAATGCCATTGTAGCTCCATGTTTTCCTCCATAAACCCAGCCACTATTGCCTAATAGCAATTCTTTAGATTTTATAAAACCAGTATTGTAATGACTTACATATCTGCTACCTGTTGACACAACAGGATTACTTTGATAATTTGGATATCCGGGCATTCCAGGGGTACACAAGCTCATAGTTGTAATATCAAATTTAAGTTTATTATCATTATTATCATTTACAAATCTTGATAAATCATTATGATTTTCAAAGTGGTAATAATGATTATTTTTAACATCTTTTAAAGTAAAATCATCAATTACTTCAAATCTATTGTTTACTATATTTAAATTATTAGAGGCATTTACATTTGTGTTAATTACAAATGTTAAATAAAAACGTTTTCATTTAATTGTAGTTTAACATATATATTTTTTTTTTGCAATATTTTATTTAAGATTATTTTTAATTATGCTAAAATATTATTAATTGGAAATTATCTATCTGGAGGTGTTTATGTCAGAGTTGATTAAAGTTAATAATTTACATAAAATCTACACGATGGGTAGTGAAAAGGTCCACGCTTTAAATGGTATTAATTTAACAGTTGATGAGGGAGAAATGATTTGCTTGTTGGGTCCGTCGGGGTCTGGTAAATCAACACTTTTAAACGCATTAGCAGGACTAGAAAAACCAGATAAGGGTGAGATTATAGTTAAGAATATTCATCTTGAAAAATTGAATGAATCACAAATTACATTGTTTAGAA